>JANOAY010000477.1:0-2877 GCA_031411375.1 Pedosphaera sp.
CGAAGCGATCCGCGAAGCGCAGGCCACCGCCCTGCGGACAGACCCGCGCGTCTATATCTACGGGCAGGACGTGGGGGCGTTCGGCGGCGCGTTCAAGGCCACGAAAAATCTCGCGGCGGAATTTCCGGGGCGCGTCATTGATTCGCCGATCAGCGAAGATGCCATGGTCGGGTCGGCGGTCGGCGCGGCCATTCAAGGAATGCGGCCCATCATCGAGATGCAGTTCGCGGATTTTTCTACGGTGGGCTTCAACCAAATCGTGAACCAGGCGGCGACGCTGTTCTGGCGCACGCAAGTTCCTTGTCCGCTCGTGGTGCGGCTGCCGTTCGGCGGCACGTCGGGCGGTGGGCCGTTCCACAGTCAGACGATGGAGGCGATTTACGCGCACTATCCCGGCCTCGTGGTGATGACGCCCGCGACGGTCGAGGACGCCTACAGCATGTTGCTCGAAGCGGTGGCCATCGATGACCCGGTGATTTTCTGCGAGCACAAGTTTCTCTACTACCATCTCAAGGCCGATGGCTTGCCGACGGAAGCGCTGCCCACGGGCAAAGCCCGCATCGCGCGCGCGGGCCGCGACATGACCATCGTGGCTTACAGCGCCATGGTGCATGAGGCGCTGGCGGCGGCGACGGAATTGCAGTCGGACGGCTGGGAGATCGAGGTCGTGGACTTGCGCTCGGTGAAGCCGCTGGACACCGACACGGTGATTGCCTCGGTGGCGCGCACGGGCCGGCTACTCTGCGTGGGCGAAGCGTGGCCGTGGGGCGGCGTGACCGCGGAAGTCATCGCGCGCGTGGCTACGGAAGCCTTCGACCTGCTGGATGCGCCGCCGCAGCGCCTGAACGCCAAGGACACGCCGGTGCCGTATCACCCCAATCTCTGGGCCGCGCATCGCCCAACGGCGCGGTCCATCGTGGACGCCGCGAGGAATCTTTTGAGGACGTAGTATGCTGCAAATTCCCATCATCATGCCGCAGCTCGGCGAGTCCATCGCCGAGGCCACCGTCATCGGATTTCTCGCCAAGGCGGGCGACACGGTCGAAGCCGATCAGGATCTCATCGAAGTGGAGACCAACAAGGCCACGATGAACGTCTCCAGCCCCGCGCGCGGCAAAGTGCAGGAATGGATTGCCAAGCAGGACGAGAGTTACGCCGTCGGCGAAGTGCTGGGTTATCTCGAAGTGACCAAGGAAGACGCGGAACGCTCCGGGCTGGACTCGCCGGAAACTCAGCCCGCCGGTCACGTTGAAAACAAACCGGCCAATGGCGCCGTCAGCGAACCGCGTCACGGCGTTGAACCCACGGTGCGCGGACTGCCCGTGCCGGCGCACGCGGCGGGCGCGAGCTACATGTCGCCGCGCATGAAGGCGCGCATGAACGAACTCGGCCTGCACGCCGCCGACATGGCGGGCATCGCGGGCAGCGGCGCGGCGGGGCGCGTGACCATCGAGGACCTCGAGAAATACATCGCGAACATCGACAAGCACACACTCACCGAAGCCTCGACCATGCGCGTGGCCGTGGCCGATGCGATGCGCCGGAGCTGGACGCGCCCGATTGCGACTGTCGGTTTGCCGGTGTTGCTGGATGCGATTCTCGCGCACCGCAAGAAAGCTGACCCGAAGCCCGGCCCCGCGCTCTACGCCTTGCGCGCTTTGGCGCTCGCGCTTGCGGAAAACTCCGCGCCCGCCGGACGCCTCGTCGGCAGCAAGATTGTTCACCCGCCCGCGATTGATATCGGTGTCGCCGTGGAAGCGGAGGATGGCGTGCTGGTTCCCGTGCTGCGCGGCGTGGACAAGAAGCCACTGAAAGATTTGGTCGTGCGTTACAGCGAACTGGTCGCTCTCGCGCGCGAGCGCAAGCTGCCCTTCGATGCCACCGGGGGTTCCATCGCCACCATCACGAACTTCGGCACCTTCGGCCTGACGTGGGCCACGCCGATTCCGCTCCCGGAACAAACGCTCGTGCTCGGCATGGGCGCGGGCAAGCGCGTGCCGAACTGGGACGAAGCGAAGCAGCAATTCGTGCCGGTGATGGAATGCAATCTCACGTTGAGCTTCGACCATCGCGTGCTCGATGGCGGCGCGGCGGGACGGCTGTTGCAGCGCATCAGCGCGCTGATGCAGGAGCCGGAGAAGTTGTAGCCACAACGGAACGCGTCTCGCGCTCTGTTGTCCAAGCGCAACGCGCCCTTGTCAGCCCCGCGCTGTTTTGCCAGCGTCTCGCCCTGAATTTTTTCACAACAAAATCATGAACACCGTCAACCAACTCCGAACCGTCAAAGCCAACACCGCCGCGAAAGTCGGCGCCGAACTCTCCCGCACCGGCGGCCTGCTCCGCCTCGCGCCCGCCTGGGTGCCGCGCTCCTTTCTCCAGCCCGGCCTGCGCATCAAGCTCCATCCCGATGACACCTACGCCTACGGCCTGAACCGCGGCGGGATTGACGAACGCTGGTTCGCCTCCACCACCGTCACGGCCAATGAAGGTCGCGCGGCGGACGAAGGCTTGAGCTACTGCGTGGTGGGCAAGGAACGTTTCACCCTGCACCAGGCCGTGGCGGATTGCGGCGCGACGCTGGTTGGTAAATCCATTTGGAAGAAGTATGGCAAGTGGCCCGTCTATTCGAAGTTCTTCGACAACATGGGACCGATTCCTCACCACATGCACCAGTCCAAGAAGCAGGCCGCGCTCGTCGGCCAGGAAGGCAAGCCCGAGAGCTACTACTTCCCGCCCCAGCACAACAACGTGGGGAATAATTTCCCCTACACCTTCATGGGCTTCGAGCCGGGCACGACCAAGGCGCAGGTCCGCAAGTGCCTTGAGAACTGGAACAAGGGCGACAACGGCATCCTCGATCTCTCCAAGGCCTATCGC
>JANOAY010000478.1:0-4482 GCA_031411375.1 Pedosphaera sp.
GCGGGCCGTGGGTGTATCCCGAGGTTTGAACGGAGCGCGGTGTTTCAGCCCGCGCGAAGCGCTCACACCAACGGCAGCAGTTTCGCCAGCAACAACACCTGCACGAGTCCCATCACCGAAGTCACGGTCAGCATCACCGTCCAGCTTCGGAGCGTTTCCTTCTCGGTCATGCCGCTCAGGCGGCTCACCACCCAGAAGCCGCTGTCGTTCATCCACGAGCAGCAGAAGGCGCCGAAGCCGATGGAGAGGAACATGTACATCGGGTGAAAGCCGAGCTTCGCGCCCATGGCCGCGACCATCTGTCCGGCGGGCACCTCGCTACCGGGGTTGATCATGTCCCACATGATGGCCGAGGTCGTGAGCATCGCCACGGTGGCCGAGCCTTGGGCGATGCGGATGATCGCCGCCGTCAGCCAGCCCAGTAGCAGGAGAGGAATGGAATACGTCTTGGCCACCTCTCCGATGGCGTCGCCCACACCGGCATGGCGCAACATGCCGCCGAAGGCTCCGCCCGCCGCCGTGATCAAGATGATGACGCCGGCCGTTTCCAGCGGCGGCCCCAGCAGATCTCCAATCTTCGCGAAAGTAAAACCGCGCTGCCGGGCCAGCACCCACACGGCGATGATCGTGCCGATGCCCAGCGCGATGTTTTTGTTCCCGATGAAGAAGGCGATCTTCGAGGCGCTGTCGAAACTGGCCGCATCGCCGAACCAGCCTTGCACCGCCGTGCCTTTGACGATCTTGAAGAACGACGCGGTGCTGATGAGCAAGATCGGCAGGAGGACAGGCGTGATGCTCCAGAAGAAAGACGGCAACTGGCTCTCGGGCTTGTCGGAAATGCCCTTGAGTTCTTCCAGCGTGGTGCCGGGCGTTTCGCGCAGCGGCACCTCGTGGCGGTTGTTGAGCCAGCGCGCCACGAAGTAGCCGAAAATGCACGGCAGGATGCCCGCCGCGATGCCGATGAGCAGCGAGAGACCGGCGTCCACGCGCAGGTTGTCCACCATGGCCAGCGGTCCCGGATGCGGCACGGTGAGCGAATGCGTGACCACGCCGCCCATGCAGATGCACATCAGGTAGAGCATGTAATCGCGCCCGGTGCGCAGCCGCAGCGCCTTGGCCAGCGGCACCATGAGCATGAACATGGTGTCGAAAAAGATCGGGATCGAGAGCACGTAGGTGCTGGCCAGCAGGGCCAGCCCGGCGCGCTTCTCGCCAAAGACCGCGAGGAAACGCCGCACCACTTTGTCCGCCGAGCCGCTTTCCATCAGGCACAGTCCGATGATCGAGGCCAGCCCGATGGAGATGGCGATGGCCCCGGCCGCCTTGCCGAATTCGATGGAAGACAGTTCGACCGCCGCCACCCAGGAGTTGACTTTCGCGTCCTCGCGCATCGAGGCGGAAATGCTGTTTATGGCGTCCGGCTTGAAACTCAAGGTGAGAAACCCGGCCACAAAGGCGGCCATGATCAGCGCGATGAAGGCGTGCAGGCGCAGCTTGGTGATGAGGAAAATGATCAGCGCGATGGAGACGAACAGGGTGACGAAGGGCCACCAGTTGGGTGCGGGTGCGGCTGCGGCAATCAAGTGCATAGTGTGAGGCGCTACTGCGACAGAACCGGGCGCAACGGTCAAGGCATGGATTGCCGGGACCGGCGTGGCGTCGTTCCTAAAAAATTTCCAAGTCCGTCCGCAATGCAGCGTCGAACACGGCCATGAACCGACGGCAATTCATCCAGACGGGCGCGCTGACGCTGGCCGCGGCCTCACAGGGCTGTGTTGCCCGAGTTAAATCTGAAACAAAGCCCGGCCTCGCGGCCGCCTTCGACCGCGAGATGGAGGCTTTCATGTCCGCGCGCGGCGTGCCGGGCGGCGCGCTTGCTGTGGTGAAGGATCGTCGGCTGGTCTATGCGCGCGGCTACGGCTGGGCGGATCGTGAGAAGAAAATTTCCGCGCGGCCCGATTCGCTGTTCCGCATCGCCAGCATCTCCAAGCCGATCACCGGCGTGGCTGTGTTGAAGCTGGTCGAGGACGGCAAACTCTCGCTCGACGCGAAGGCGTTTCCGTTGCTGGGGATTCAACCCGCTGTCCAATCGTTCGTGGACCCGGAGCCGCGCTTGCGTGACATCACCATCCGGCAACTGCTCCAGCACACCGGCGGCTGGGACCGCGAGAAAAGTTTCGACCCCATGTTCCGTTCCGAGCGCATCGCGCGCGCGAACCTCACATCTCCGCCGGCCTCGGCCACGGACGTCATTCGCTACATGCTCTCGCGTCCGCTCGATTTCGATCCCGGCGCGCGCTACGCCTATTCGAATTACGGCTACTGCGTCCTCGGCCGGTTGATCGAGAAAGCCAGCGGCCAGTCGTACGAGAAATTTGTGCAGGAAAAAATTCTCGCGCCTGCGGGCATCTCGCGAATGCAACTCGGCCAGTCGCCTGAAGGCCAGCAGGCCAAGGGCGAAGTGCGTTACTACCCGAACGACCAGGCGGAAGCGGAAAACGTCTTCCCCGGCGAACCGCGCCGGGTGCCGTGGCCCTACGGCGGCTTTCACCTCGAAGCGATGGACGCGCACGGCGGCTGGCTGGCCTCGGCGGTGGACCTCGCGCGTTTTGCGGCAGCGCTGGATGATCCGGCGCGCAGTCCGTTGCTGAAGAAAGACTCCTTCACCACCATGTATGCGCCGCCCGCGCCGCCCGCCTCACGTCAGGCGGATGGAACTTTGGAGAAAAGTTACTACGGCTGCGGCTGGATGGTGCGCCCCGTCGGCACAGAAGGCCGCGCGAACTATTGGCACTCCGGCAGCCTGCCCGGCACGAACACGCTCCTCGTACGGCTGGCCAATGGCCTGAGCTGGGCCGTGCTGTTCAACCAGCGCTCGGAGGACAAGCAGCTTCCCGACGGCGCGATGGACGCCGCGCTGCATCGCGCGGCGAACGCCGTGCGCGTCTGGCCCGGGCAGGATTTGTTCGACGACTGGAAATAGGCGGGGCTGCCCGCCACCGTCCTACATGCCTGGACCGGTAAAATGATTGTCACGCTCCGGCCAACTGTTACGTTCCTGTGCAATTCGCTTATGCCAAACATCGCGCAAGACAGTCCCGGCGGCACGGAGTTCATCAAGCAGACCTCGCTCTACCGCGAGTTCCAAGCGGAGCGTGAGGAAATCCTCCGGCACAAATGGTTTGAGTCGGAGAAGGCCGGCTACGACATCGGGTTCGAGCGCGCGCTGACCGACTGGATCACCCGGCATCGCGCCAAGTGGCGTCGCGCCCGCCAGCCGGGACAGCCGGCCTGAGCGGAAAATCAACCGTCCTTTAACGCGGTCCTGCGAGGCCACGAAGGAAATGCCAAACCAAAACACATTGGAAGCGGACGAATCGGCTGAGGCCGGTTCGTTTTTTTGTCCCCATCCTTTCGAGCGCGCTCTTTACCACCCAACGCTGGCTGACTTTCTCCCTCTCCTCTGGAGAGAGGGCCGGGGTGAGGGGAAGGCGCGTCCACTTCAACCAGTCGGCTTCAATTCACGGACATCACTCCATGCCTGACACCTTCATCCTCACCGCCGCCACGCTCGAACGCGCCCTCCAGCGCATGGCCCACGAAATCGCCGAGCGCAATGAGCCGCCGAAGGATCTCGTCATTGTCGGCGTGCAGCGCGGCGGCGTTTTTCTCGCCAACCGGCTGGCTGCCCTCTTGCAAAAGATCATCGGCCAGCCCGTGCCCGCCGGCTCGCTCGATGTCTCCATGCATCGTGACGACATCGGTCATCAGGCCGCGCCGGATGTGCATCCCACGGAGATTCCCTTCGACGTGACCGGCAAGACCGTGGTGCTCGTGGACGACGTGCTCTTCAGCGGACGCACCACGCGCGCCGCGCTTGACGCGCTCAATGACTTCGGCCGCCCGCACCGCGTGCAACTGGCGGTGCTGATTGATCGGGGCCATCGCGAACTGCCCATCAAAGCCGATTTCGTCGGCAAGAATGTTCCCACATCCCTGCGCGAGCGCGTGAACGTGCAACTCAAGGAAGCCGGTGGTGAAGACATCGTGACTTTGGAAAAACTATGAGCTGGACGCGCCATCATCTCCTCGACATCGAATCGCTCACGGCGGAGGAAATCACCACCGTACTCGACACGGCGCGCGCCTTCAAAGCCGTGGGCGAGCGAGCCATCAAGAAAACTCCCGCGCTGCGCGGCAAGACCGTCATCAACCTGTTCATCGAACCTTCGACTCGCACGCGCATCAGCTTCGAGCTGGCGGCCATGCGACTCAGCGCGGACGTGATCAACTTCACCGCCGAGGCCTCCTCGCTGAAGAAGGGCGAGACGCTGAAGGACACGGTGCGAAACCTGGAGGCGTTGAACGCCGACATCATCGTCATCCGCCACAGCGCCAGCGGTGCGCCGCATTTTCTCTCCCGCGTGGTGAACTCCCACATCGTCAACGCCGGCGACGGCGCGCACGAGCATCCCACGCAGG
>JANOAY010000479.1:0-1855 GCA_031411375.1 Pedosphaera sp.
CTGCGCACGGCGCTGAAGCAGACAGCGAGAAACTGACGCGGCTTAAACTTGGAAATACTTTCAGGGCCTCGGCGAACTGGCCGGGGCTTTTTCATTCAGAGCCTGATGAATCGCGGAGAGCAGCGACTTCTCCCCCTTCACGTCGTAGTCGAGCGACCAAATCATGATGCCGCCGAGTCCTTCCTCGACCACGTAACGGCTCTTCGCGCGGATGGTCGGCAGGCCGTTGTACCAAATCGTGTTCCCCACTTGATCCAAGTTTTCCGCGCCCGGATACGCGGCCACGAGCGCGGCGTAAGTGTAATCACGTTTCCGAAAGGCCTCGCCGAAACCGTAGCCGTAGAACGGCACGCCCAGCACCGCCTTCTCGCGCGGCAGTCCGCGCTTCAGCCAGTAGGCGGTGTTGTTCGTGGCGAACGAGAAAGATGAATGCTGGCCGGGCGCGTTCGAGTTCCAGTAGCCCGCGCCGTCGTAGGCCATGACGTTGATGAAATCAAAATGCTGGAACACGGAGTTGGGGACTTTGCTGCCGCCGTAGCCTTTCGAGAGCGCGGCGGTGAGGAGCTTGCCTTTCGGCTTCAATGCGCCCGCCAGCACTTCGATAAACGCGCCGTAGTCCTGGTTGATGGACGGCCCTTCGATGTCCACGTCGAGACCGTCGAAGTCATGCTGCACCACGTAGTCCGCGAGCTTGGCGGCGAACGCGCCGCGCTTCGCCGCCGTGAGCAGATCGAAATAGCGGGCCTCCAATTTCTTGTCGCCCGAGGCCGCGCCGCCGCCGATGGAGATCAAGACCTTCACCTGGTTCGTCCGCGCCTTCGCGATCAGTGCGGTGTTCTTTCGACTGAACGAGAGGTTGCCTTCCGCATTCGTCGGGTTCTCGAACGCGATGTTGATGTGCGTGAGCTTCGCGTAATCAATGCTCTGGGTGAAGACCGGGAGGTCAATCCAGTTCGGGACGTAAGCCACGACTTTCTTTTGCGCCTGCGCCGCGACCGGAATCAGCCACGCCAACAAAAATCCCAACACTGAGACACGGAACAGCTTGATCATGGCATCCAAAGACTCGCCGGTGTGGATGACATTCAAACTGTGTTACAAAGGGCGCATCTGGTTAGTCCCACCGACGGGAGACTGGAAAGTCTCCCGACCTGCGGGTTGGAAAGCCGGCGTTACGCCGTAGCGCCGGCTTTCCAGCCGGCAGGTTACGACACATTCCTGTGTCGTGGCCCCAAGCGACACCACGGTGCTGCTTACAGGACACGCCTATTGTTGAACGTAGGCCCGGAAATCCCTTTGACGCCCCCAACAAATAGATGATACCTCAAGCCAGCCACACCATTAGGAGTGGCGAGGAGATGCGTTGTCCCAAATGTGAAGGTCTCGAAGATAAGGTGATCGATTCCCGATCATCGCGCGATGGCGTGACCATTCGGCGGCGGCGCGAGTGCCTCCAGTGCGCCACCCGGTTCACCACGTACGAAGTCATTGAGGCTGAAACGCTCAAAGTTTTGAAACGCAACGGCAGCGGCGAAGATTTCTCGCGCGACAAGTTGCGCACCAGCCTCGAACGAGCCTGCTACAAACGTCCCGTCGGACCCGAACGCTTGCGCGACCTCGCGGATGAAATCCACCACGACCTCGCCGCCAAGCACGGCGCCGAAGTGAGCTACCGCCAGATCGGCGAGCGCGTGATGGCCGAGTTGCGCTCGCTCGATAAAGTCGCCTACATCCGCTACGCGAGCATCTACCGGCAGTTCGAGGAGCCGGACGAATTTCTCACCGAGATCAAGAAGCTGGAAAAGCCGCATGATACTCTTACGTTCGGACTGCCTGGTGTTTGAAATGAACAACG
>JANOAY010000480.1:0-7999 GCA_031411375.1 Pedosphaera sp.
CAGCGCGTTGACCACGCCGGCCTGCGCCTTCTCCTGATTCCACTCCGACGGCACGCGCGCGACGACTTCGACGACGCTTTCGTTTCCCTTCACCGCCGCCTCGAAGCCGTCGCGCCGTCCGATGGCATTGATGTCGCCGAGGTCGCCAAGCACCACCATCGCCTGGTGCTTCTTCCCGGATTTGCGCGCCTGTTCGACGAGGAACCGGACCGTTTCCTGCGTGAGCTTGAAGTTGTCCGCGACGACCGCGACGGACTTTGCGTCGGTCTTGTCCGCCGGGCGGTTGAAGAGGACGATGGGAATGTTCGCCTCGTTCGCTGCGCGAATCATCGGGATGCAGGTCTTCGCGTCCTTGGGCACGAGGATGATGCCATCAACTTTGCGCGCGATGAAGTTCTTCACCTGCTGAAGCTGGCGGTTCGCGTCCTGGTCGGCCACGGCTTCGAGCACGGCCATGTCGCGCTGGGCGAGTTCGGCTTTAATGGCCTCGAAGCCCGCGACCCAGTATTCGGTTTGCAGCGTCTCGAAGGCGACGCCGATGGTGAGTTTCTTCGTGCCGCCAGGAGTGGTGGTGGGCGCATCGGACTTGTTACAGCCGACCAGGCCAAGCGTGAACAGCAGCAAGAGCGCAGCGCGCAGAGCGTTTTTCATAAAATGGATTTAGGTGAAGAACGGTTTCAGAAATTCGAGGCTTTGCCCAGCCCACGCCGCTTCCTTCGCGATGGTGTCTTGCAGCTTCGGCTCCGGCGGCGTCCAGAGTTCGAGCACGGCGGTCTCGCAGCGGGGGAATGCGCTGAGTTGTTTCAACAAGCCCGGCACGTCGAGAAAACCTTGTCCTGCCGGACGACCTTCGACGCTGAAACCCATCAGGTGCGGCACGCGCGCGATGGCGAAATCCTTGATGTGCAAGTTCACGGTGAGCGGGCCGAGTTCGCGCAGCACGGTGTCGATTCCCTCGCCCGCGCCGAGGGAGTTCGCCGTGTCGAGGCACACGCCGATCCGGTCGCAGCCTGCGCGCTCGATCATTTGACGCAACGTGGCGGCAGGAAAACGATCATGATTCTCGATGCCCAGCGTCAGCCCGTCGAGCAATGGCAGGCATCGGCGAAGCACAATGGAGACGGCTTCAGGCGTTGGGTAATAATCCGTGTCGTCGATGACGAAGCGAATCAGCTTCGCGCCGAGGCGGCGAGCGAGAGAGACGTATTGGTCCACGCGCTCCACCGTGAGCCGCCGCGCGCCGACTTCGAGTTGCACGCCGGCGCTGACCGCGCGTCCGGCGAGGCGCATGAGCCGGGATTCATCGAACGTGTGCAGCGGCAGGTTATCCCCCATTTGCAGGAGCCTGACGCCGTGCTTCTGGCACAGGTCAAAGAGGTCATGTTCATCGAGCGGGTGCGCCGGTTCGTGACCAGGCACGCCGACCGCCCAACCGAACGTGTAGCTGCTCAATCCAAGTTTCATCTTCTGGCGCGGCGGCCAACTACTTCTGGGTGATGTCCCGCACCTGTTCGCGGATGTCCGCGAGTTCAAAAATCTTCTGCCAGCCCTCCCTGAACAGCACGGGCTTGGCGCGTTTACTGATCTTGTAGGCGGCGTCGGAGAAGGTGCCGTTCACTTCGCCAAACAGTACCGCGATCTGGATGCGGAGATGACCGAGCACGAAGTCGCGCACCGCGTCCTGCGGCACGCCGGCGGCGATGAGGCGGTCGTGGCCTTCCTTCACCACTTCCATGCAGGTCTGCGCCAGCGTCTCGACGAGCGCGGGTTCGAGCGTCGCCATCTGTTCAAGCGAGACGCGATGCACGTGGCTCACCGGCGCATACATCGCGGCGGAAATTTCCACGCCGAGATCGTAATAGCTTTCCGCGCCCCACATCAGCGCCACCACGATGGCTTGCTTGGCAGAAATACCGCCGTAGAAATCGCGGAAGGCTTTCTCCGTCGGCTCCCAGTTGAACACGCTCGGATGACACGGATGCGCGATGACGCAGCCGATGTCCTCGCGGCGCGGCAACTGATCGTCGAGCGGCGCGGCGGGATCGAGGGTCATCAGGAGCGCGCCTGGCTTCATCGCGGGCACGACCTCGCGCGCCACCGCGCCGATGGCCACGTCCGGCACGGCGAGGATCACGACATCGGAGTGCGGCACGGCGTCGGACTGCTTCGAGAGCGTCACGCCGCGCTGCTGCAAATTCTCGACGCCCTTGGGCGAGACTTCGAGGTAATGAACTTTGTAGTTTGTGTTGAGAAAATTGTCGGTCAGGCGGCAGCCCATTTTGCCGCCGGCCCCGATGAGGGTGATGGTTTTCATTTTTAGTGAGTCAGTCGTCAGAAGGTTTGCACGGCTCGGTTCTCGCGCGCCGAGTCGTAGGCCGCCTGCACGAGCTTCAAGGTCTTCAAATTGTTCGCCGCGCTGGTCTCAGGCGCGGCGCCGGTTTGCAGCGCGTGCAACAAATCGCGGTGGCAGGCGACGATGCTGGAATGCACCAGCGCATACTTCGGGTCGGCCCACGCAAACTCCGGCGGCGGGCAGCGGCGCGTCTCGGTGCCCCGCGCTGTCGTCACGCGCAGCCAATAGTCGGGTGCAAGTTCTGCCGAGCCGAGTTCGCCTTCAATGTGGATGAATGTCTCCGGGAAACAGTCGTGCTCCACACGGCTGGCGTAGCTGAGGTTCACCACCACCGTCGCGCCAGATTGCATTTGCAGCATCACCGTCGCGGCATCTTCGCCCATGATGCCGGGTGTAATCTGATGCGTCTGGCAATACAGCCTCGCCGCTTCGCCAAAGAGAAACCGCGCCACGTCGATAATGTGGCTGCCCATGTCGGTGAGGATGAATTGCTCCAGCGTCTTGAGGAACGGTTGGTTGTCGAAGACGGGAAAGCTGTTGCAGTAATCAATGCGCGCCCGGAAGACCGGACCGATGACGCCAGAGTTTAAAACCTTTTTCAGCTCACGAATCGGCGTCTGCCAGCGCCAGTTTTCATGCACGCTGAACGGCACGCGGTCAGCGGCGCACACCGCGATCATCTTCTCCGCTTCGGCGATGCTCGGAGCCATCGGCTTCTGGCAAATCACCGCCGTCCGGTAAGCGGCGGCGAGATGCACGAAGCGGCTGTGCGTGTCCACGTCGGTAATGATGTCGAGGAAGTCCGGTTTCTCGCTTTGAATCAGTAGCTCCGCGTCGTCATAGACCGCCGCCACGCCGAACTCCTGCGCCAGCAACTCGGCCTTGGCGCGCGTGCGGTTATAAAGCGCGACACACTTCGCACCCGGCACTTCACGCCACGCGGCCAGTTGGCAGCGCGCCCAGAAGCCCGTCCCGATGATGGCGAAGCGCAGTTCTTTCATTCGAAAATGCGGCCGGATGGTAAGGCCGCGCGCGACGCCCCTGCTAGGAAGCTACGTTCTTTTCTTTGGACGATTTTCATCCGGCGCGATCTGGTGGGCGCGGAATTCGCGCGGCGACTCGCCGAAGGATTTTTTGAACCGCTTGTCGAAATAGCTCTGATCCGAGAACCCCGAGGCGTCGGCGATGTCCGCGATGGAGCGATCCGTCTCGCGCAAAAGACGCGCGCCGTTCGCCAGCCGGACGTGGATGAGATAAGCCACCAAGGTCATGCCCGCGACCTGCTTGAAGTTCTTCATGAACTGCGGGGCACTCATCCCTACGAGCCGGGACGCCGCACTCACCGAAAGCTTGCCCGCCGGCTGCGCGGTAATGTGGTCGAACAATTTCTTCAACCGCAACGAACGCTGCTGCTGCCGCATGAACTCCCACTTCAACATCTCCGACGAGCGAAAGTGTCCCGCCAGGTGGTAAAGCACCTCGAGGAGAAACACCTTCGAGCCGGCTTGATGAAACGGCCGCGCCGCGCCCGCGAAATAGCACTCCAGCAAACGGGCCAGCGCGACCTGCACCGAGGACGCGGCCCCGTCGCCCGCCCGCAGGACATGCGGACGGCGCTCGACCTTGGAATAGAACGGGAGCAGGAACGCGTAGTCGTGCGACGGCGAGCCGAGGCTGTAGACAAATTCCGGCAGGAAGCTGATGACCACGACGCGCGTATCGAAGCCTGGAAAATCCACAACGTGATGGAGCTTGAGATTGTCCACCACCAGCAGGTCTCCGCGCTGCAACTCCACCTCCTGGTCGCCCATCCGAAACCGGGCCGGACCATCAAGGGGCATGAACAGCTCCATTCGATCATGCCAGGTCGCGCCACGCGTATGACGTTTGGATGTGTAGCGAAACAGTTTGATGAGGAGCGGGAACTCCTCGTCCAGAGCGACCGCGTATTGTCCGCGTCCGTCGAGTTGAGATGCGATGTCATGCCGCTCGAAACGCAAACGCTCGAGGGTGCTCAAAAGTTTCTGCCAGGCTTTCATGCGTCCGCTTCAACGCCTGCACTCGAAATCATGGAATAGAGGCAGGGACGGGCGTTCATAACGAACAGCCTGTTTTCCAAAGCTTGCTTCCACCGTGCGCCGGGCAACGCGCCAGGCAAAACATTTCTTCGCAGCGTGACCATCGCCGCGATGGCTGCGCACACACCGCTGATGAGAGAGACCGCTGCTGGGATTCTGCACGTGCGGATGTCCGCCTTCTTCGCCATCTCCACGTCGTGACCGACGGCAAAAACCTGTCGTCCGAAGGACGTGCACGGGAGCACGAAATGCGCGATGACAAGCACCGTCGCGAAGAGGAGGCGGATTCTCACGGCTGGGCGCGGGGAGCGGATGTTTGACGCCACCGGGCGGCGAGTTGGTTCAACGCTTCCACCGGCGCGGGGCCGTCGTGGATGAGCAGCGCGTAGCGTAGCGTGAGCGGCGTGTTGGGCTTCAGCGTCACTTCGCCCGGCGCGACAATGCACGGGTTTATCATGCCGATGCCGGCGATGTTGTGCCATTGCGTGGGCGGGTTTGACGGATGATTCAGCACGGCGAGGCCGACCGTTTTGCCGTTCGTCAGCGTCACTGAGTAGTCATACCACGCGGCGTCCGGCCAGTCGGTTTCGGGTTTCAGGTAATGCGGCGCGGGCCGCTTCACCAGGCCGTCCGGACTGGTGAAGGTCGCGCCCTGGCCCGTCTCGGCCTTCACGCAGAAGCCGCTGAACGCCGCGCGCGGCAGCTTGATTTCCTCCTGCGGATGGAGCGTGAAGACGAGTTCGAGCCAGCGTCCTTCCGGCAGCAGTTTCGTCGTCGCGGTCAACTGCTCGCGCAGCATCGGCACTTCTTCCACCAGCCATTCGTTGGCGATGTTGAGGGTGGCCTGTCCGGCAGATTGCCCGCCGAGTTCCACGGAGCGATTGCGAATGATGCGGCCAGCGGTGGGCGCGTACTCGCCCCAGCCCCAGAAGTCCGCCTTCTGCTTCCCGAGCATCTGATACCACGCGAAGAACACGCTGCGATGGTGCTTGTGGTCCGCAGGCCCGAGCGTGACCACGGATTCGCCGGACGGCGTGCGCAGCGGATAAAAACAGCACGTGCTGTTGGCGCTCAGGGTCGAACCGGCGGGCTTGCGCGTGAGATAGCTCAACGCCTCGCCGCCCGTCGGTGCAATCAAGCTGACGCCATCAGAGCCGGTCTTGAGTTGCCACGCGGTTTCAGCCGCGAGCCGCGGCGAAGAGGCGAAAGCCATCGTGATCGTGAAGAGAGCGGGAAAGAATATTTTCATACAGAAGTGGTTTGTGTGATGCGGTGACTGGAAGTGCGGGCGGGCGTGATTATTTTATCAGCCTTGGATTGGGGCGCGGCGGATTGTTTGCGCAGATGCCGCACCAGCCGGGTCGCGTGCGCGGCGAGCAACGCGGCGGATTGCCGGGCGTTTCCCGCCGTCAGAGCCGCGACGATGGCCTCATGCTCCCGCGCAATCAGCACCGGGTCCTCATCGCGGAGAAATTCCATGATCGGTCGCGTCCGCACTTCAAAGGCCAGCGACTCCCACATTTTCAGCAACAACGCGTTCCCGCCCGCCTGGACGATCTGCCGGTGGAACGCATGGTTGACCGACTGGTAAGTGGAGAAGTCTCGCTGCTTTGCCGCCGCCGCCAATCGCCGGCCAAGCGTTCGCAGCTCCGCGCCGTTCTTCTCGTATTGCCGCGCCGCCCCCGCCGCCGCCTGCGCTTCGAGCGCCGCCTTCACTTCCAGTGCTTCAACCGTCTCCGTGAGGCTGACGACGCGCACCCAGGCCCCGCGATGATTGGCAAATTCCAGCACGCCCATGCTGACCAGTTCCCGGATGGCCTCGCGCACCGGGATGGCGCTGACCGCAAACTCCTCCGCCAGCCGCGCCTCCACAATCCGTTCGCCGGGGGCCAGCTCCCCGCAGCCAATGCGCGCCAGCAACGCCTCGCGCACCACCTCGCGCCGCAGCGCCGGTGTCCGGTCAGCGGACGGTCTGGACGTAATCATATATGATTTATAGCGAGGCCGCTTTCTTCCGCAACCCGAAATTTCTGCTGACGCCTCCGAGGTTCGCCCGATTGAAGTTTGGAATTTGTTTGGATTTTGAAGTTTGAATTTTGGAGTTTAGACCATCGCCATGAAAACACCGACCCGCTCCCACGCCGTCTCCCGCCGCCACATGCTCAAGGCCAGCGTCGCGACCGCTGCGCTCGCTTTCGCGCAGTATCCACTCTCGATGTTCGGCGGGCCGGAGGTGGACGAGGGCGTGTTGATTCCGTTCCTTGATCCGCAGCCGAACGTGAAGCGGCAGACGCGCTGGCCCGAACTCATGAACTGGCGCACCAAGAGCGAAGACCTGTACGTGGTCACGCATTACAACGTGCCCGCGCTGAAGGCCGAGGATCACACGCTGGAAATCTCCGGCCTCGTGAAAAAGGGCCGCACGCTCACGCTTGCCGACCTCAAGAAGCGCAAACGCAAAACCATCACCGCCACCCTGGAGTGCGGCGGCAACGGCAGCAGCCCCGGCTTCATGGGCGCGATTGGCAACGTGCAGTGGACCGGCACGCCGCTCGCCGCTCTGCTCGACGAGTGCGCGCCGCTCAAGCGCGGTATCGAGGTCGTGTTCTTCGGCGCGGATGAAAAGGTGGAGAAGATTCGCGACAAGGATTACCCGCAAAACTTCGCGCGCAGCCTGCACATCAACGACGCCATGCGCGACGACGTGCTGCTCTGCTACGAGATGAACGGCGAGCCGCTCACGAAGGAGCACGGCTTCCCGCTGCGCCTCGTGGTGCCCGGCTGGTTCGGCATCTCGTGGACGAAGTGGTTGCAGCGCATCGAGGTGCTCGACCGGCGCTACATGAGCAAATACATGGCGCAGGAATACGTGACGCTCAAGGGCGAGGAGCGCGGCGACAAAACCATCTGGCGGCTCACGAGCGTTGGACCGATGAACGTGAAGTCCCTCATCGCCCGCGCCGTGAAGTTGAAGGACGGCACTGTGCGCCTCACCGGCGCGGCGTGGGGCGACGGCACGCCGATCAAGAGCGTGGAAATCAAAATTGATGACGGCCGGTGGCAGCCCGCGAAGATCGATCGATCGCCGAAAGACAAATACACCTGGCGCTTCTTCAGCTACGACTGGAAGTCGCCCGCCGCCGGCGAGCACCGCATCGTCTCCCGCGCCACCGACGAAGAAGGCCGCGTGCAGCCCGAGGCCGAACCCGATCCAAAAGATCGCCGCAAGTGGAAGAAGACGAACTGGGATTGGAACGAGCAGTGGCCGTGGAAGATTAACATCGAGGGCTGAACCATCCGCCTGTCTTGGAATCCATAAAGGATTCGGATCATCCAGCCCAGCGTTGCGTCGCCGAGACGCTACGCTGGGTTGGTGGTGTGATGATGGAACAACCCTGCAAGGGTTGAATCACGAGCGTGAGGACGCCGGATTGATGCAACCCTTTCAGGGTTGGGGAAATGTTTTGGGACGTGAACCCAGGGTAGCGCCCCAGTGGGCAACCCTGGGCTGGATGATTTCAATCCTTTCAGGATTGAGGAGGCCGGTTCGGCCTAGGACATGGAGACG
>JANOAY010000481.1:0-4423 GCA_031411375.1 Pedosphaera sp.
AAGGAATTGGCCGATAACACTACCAATGAAGTGCTTGCCATGATGGCAGATGATGAAGGAGCGGCAAGCAGGGAGTAGGAAGCAGGGGCGGGGAGCGGGGAGCAGGGAGCTGGGAGCAAACAGGAGGGAGCAAGGAGCGAGGAGCCAAGAGCAGGGAGCGGGGGGTAGGGAGTAGGGATCAGGGGAAAAGCTGAAAAGCTGAAAGACTGAAAATCTGAAATCCGAAGGGCGTTGAGCCATGCGTTTGGCGGTCATTTTTCATCGGTTGGGGCCATATCACGTCGCGCGGCTGGAGGCGGCGGCGCGGGTGTGTGAATTGACGGCGATTGAACTGAGCGCGGAGACGGGGGAATACGCGTGGGAGAAAGTGTCCGGCGCACGCGGCTTCGAGCGCGTGACGCTGTTCCCGCGCGGGGACAGTCGCGAGGCGACGGCGGACGAAGTGCGCTCGCGCGTGCGGCAGGCGCTGGACGCGGCGCGGCCCGAGGCGGTGGCGATTCCCGGCTGGTCGGACCGCGCGGCCTTCGTGGCGCTGGCGTGGTGTGCCGAGCGCGGCGTGCCGGCCATTCTCATGTCCGAAAGCACGGCGCACGATGAGCCGCGCGTGGCGTGGAAAGAATGGGTGAAGCGCCGGATCGTGCGCCACTTCTCGACCGCGCTGGTCGGCGGGCGATTGCACACGGCGTACTTGGAACAGCTCGGGATGCACCGCGACCGCGTGTTCACGGGGTATGATGTGGTGGAAAACGGGCACTTCGGGGGGAAGGACTACGGGACCACAGGACGACGAGACCACGAGACTGTGGGACTGCGGGAGAGCGAGACGACAGGACTACGGGACCACAAGACCGCGGGACTGGGAGCGGGCCATTCAGTGGTCGGCAGCGAAGCCCCCGGTCCTGTCGTCCCGTTGTCCTGTTGTCCCGATGTGCCGACCTCCCCCTTCTTCCTGGCCTCCGCCCGTTTCATCGAGAAGAAGAATTTGCCGTTCCTGCTGCGCGCGTATGCGCGCTACCGGGAGGCGGCGGTGAAAACAGAAATGGGGAAAGCAGAAAGCAGAAATAGTCCCGTGGTCAGCGGTCCCGTGGTCCCGTGGTCATTAGCGCTCCTCGGCGACGGCCCGCTGAAATCTGACCTCTGTTCTCTGATCGCCGACCTCTCCCTTCAGGACTCCGTCCTGCTGCCGGGCTTCATCCAATACGACGAACTGCCGGCGTGGTATGCGCGCGCGTCGGCGTTTGTTCACGCCAGCAGCACGGAGCAATGGGGGTTGGTGGTGAACGAGGCGGTGGCGGCGGGCCTGCCGGTGATCGTGTCGAACCGCTGCGGCTGCGGGCCGGAACTGGTGCGCGAGGGCGTGAACGGATTCACCTTTGATCCCGCGAACCAGGACGCGCTCGCCGCGTGCCTGATGGAAATGGCGTCGTTGCCCGAGGAAGACCGCGCGCGCTTCGGCGCAGCGAGCCGTGAGATTGCGTCGCACCACGAGCCGGCGCGCTTTGGCGAGGGCTTGAAGCAAGCAGCGGAACTGGCCGTGAAGTTGCCGCGTCGTCGCGCGCGCGTCTGGGATCGGGTGATGCTCGACCAGCTTGCAAAACGCTGAAAATCTGAAATCTGAAATGCTGACAGGGGAAATGGACGGCGGGACGACAGGACCATGCGACCACGGGACAACGTGACCAGCAGAGTAAACTTTTCGATTTCAGTTTTCTGCTTCCGTCCTTGCAGATTTTTTAACAGTCCTGTGGTCCCGTAGTCCTGTTGTCTTGTGGTGCCTATTTCTGCTTTCCGCTTTCTGCTTTCCCAATTTCAGCTTTTCAGCTTTTCAGCCTTTCAGCTTTTTGAATTGTGATCATCGGTTGCCTTCTGGATTCCGTTTCGCGCAAGGCCGGCGGTTTGCAAGAAGCGGTGCGAAGGCTTTCGCAATCGCTGCCCATTGCGGGCGATGCCGTGCGCGTGTTCAGCCTGGAGGACGAGCATTCCGCCGCCGATCTCCCGGCGTGGCGTCCGCTGGACGTGCAGATTTTTCGGCCGGTGGAACGCGGCTGGGGGTATGCGCCAGAACTGTTTCCCGCCCTGTGCGACGCGAAGCTCGATGTGCTGCTCACGCACGGGCTGTGGAAATATTCGTCGCTGGCGTCATTGCAATGGTCGCGGCGCACGGGGCGGCCCAGCATCATTCATCCGCACGGGATGCTCGACCCGTGGGCGGTGCGGAATTCGCAGTGGAAGAAGCGCGTGGCGGGGCTGCTCTACGAGCACGCGCATCTGCGCCGTGCGGCGTGCATCCGCGCGCTCTGTGAGTCGGAGGCGCAGGCCATTCGCGCCTTCGGCCTCGGCAATCCGGTGTGCGTGATTCCGAACGGGATTGATTTGCCGGGGCTGGGAGCAGGGAGTGGGGAGCAACTGGAGAGCAGGGAGCAGGGAGCAGGGAGCAGGCTTCAAGCTCCAAGCTCCGAACTCCCAGCTCCAAGCTCTCTCGCTCCGCGCTCCGCGCTCCCTGCTGGCCCGAAGACGCTGCTCTACCTGGGTCGCCTGCATCCGAAGAAAAACCTCGGGCCGCTGCTGCGCGCGTGGGCGGACCTGCAACGCGACTGTCCTGCGGCGCGCGAGTGGGCGCTGGCCATCGCGGGCTGGGATCAGGGCGGGTATGAGGGGGAGCTCAAGGAGTTGAGCAGGGAGCTGGGAGTGGGAAGGACGGAGCAGGGAGCAGGGAGCAGGGAGCGGGAATCTGGCTCCAAGCTCCAAGCTCCAGGCTCCAAGCTAATTGGCTCCTCGCTCCGCGCTCCAAGCTCCGAGCTTCTTGGCTCCGCGCTCCCTGCTCCGCGCTCCCTGCTCTTCCTCGGTCCCCAGTTCGGCGACGCCAAGGCCGCGTGTTACGCGAACTGCGACGCCTTCATCCTGCCGTCCCTGAGCGAGGGACTGCCGATGGTCGTGCTCGAAGCGTGGGCTTACGCAAAGCCGGTGCTGATGACGAACGAGTGCAATTTGCCGGAAGGCTTCGCCGCCAGCGCGGCGCTGCGCATCAGTACGGACGCGCCGTCCATCGCCGCCGGCCTGCGCACGCTCGTCGAGATGACGGACGCCGAGCGCGTGGCGATGGGTGCGCGTGGTCGTGAACTGGTGGCGACGAAATTCTCCTGGCCGGTCATCGGCGACGAGATGCGCCGGGTGTGCGAATGGGCGCTGGGTGGAGGGACGCCGCCGGAGAGTGTGAGAATCAAAAGCTGAGGGGAGCAGGGAGCGGGGAGCGGGGAGCCGGCAAACACGAAGCTTGGAGGAGCAAATGAGCGAGAAGCTTTTTCGGTTTGAGGATTTGGAGGTCTGGCAACGTGCGGCCAAGGTCACCAGCAGCCTCTTTCAAATCGCGGACCAGTTGGAGGCGGCAAAGAGGTATCGCTTTGCGGAGCAGTTGCGGGCGGCGGTTTTGAGCATCACCAACAACATTGCGGAAGGATCGGGCAGCGCCTCAGAAGCTGACTTCGCCAACTTTCTAAACATGGCGCGCCGATCCTTGTTTGAAGTGGCCAACATGCTCCTGATTTTTCAACGCGAAGGCTATTTGTATAGCACCGTGACGAACCCGCTGCTCCACGAGCTGGAACAGCAAAGTCGTATGTTGCTGGCTTTCAGGCGCACTCTGAAGCGGTGAATTACGTGACCCCCTCTACGCGTTATCAGTTTTTGTTACTGGCCATGTTCAGCCCATGTTTCCGATTTTTGATCTTGCTCCCCGCTCCCTGCTCCCTGCTCTGTGCTCCGTGACACATGCTTGATGTGGAACAAAACCGGAAGGCGCAAAAGTATGCGCCGGGCGAACTGCTCCAGCGCGTGCTGTGGGGTTGCGTCAACCCGCTGTTCCGCTTCAGCCCGCGCCCGTGCTTTGGCTGGCGGGTTTTCTTGCTGCGCTGCTTCGGCGCGAAGATCGGGCGGCAGGTTCACATCTACAATTCCGCCGTGATTTATTTTCCGTGGAACCTGGAGGCGGGCGATCACAGCGCCATCGGCGAGCACGCGTTCATCTACAATCTCGGGCGCGTGACCATCGGCGAGCGCGCGACCATCTCGCATCGGGCGCATCTGTGCGCGGGCACGCATGACTACACAAAGGCGGAATTCCCGCTGCTGCGGCTGCCCATCACCATCGGCGCGCAGGCGTGGATTTGCGCGGATGCGTTCGTGGGGCCAAACGTGACCATCGGGGAAGGCGCGATCCTCGGCGCGCGCGCCGTGGCGATGAAGGACGTGGAGCCGTGGATGATTGCGACGGGGAACCCGGCGAAGGCGGTGAAGCGGAGGGAGAGGGCTACGGGACAACAGGACCACGGGACAACAAGACAACGAGACCACAGGACTTAGAGCCTGTTTGAAAATCCCGGAGCGCGGCTGTGTCGTCCTCGACCAGCCGCAGCCAGCCACGCCA
>JANOAY010000482.1:0-10528 GCA_031411375.1 Pedosphaera sp.
CGGACGCCGTTTTCGCGCACGAAGAATTTGTCCTCGCGATAGTCGCTGGTCACCGGCATGAGCTTCTTGAACCACTTCACGACCGGGTTGCGCTCGGGATGAATCTCCTCCTCGCGTTTTACGATCATCTTGATGCCGGTAAGGACGAGGAACGCGCCGAACACGTAGATGATCCACGCGAACTTCGCGATGAGCACCGTGCCCGCCCCGATCATGATGGCCCGCAGCACCAGCGCGCCGAGGATGCCCCAGAACAACACGCGGTGCTTGAACTTCGGCGGCACGGCGAAATACGAGAACAGCAGCGCGAAGACGAACACATTGTCCACGCTCAACGATTTCTCGATGAGGTAGCCGGTGAAGAATTCCAGACCGCGCTGCGCGCCGTAGTAGTGCCACACGCCGGCGTTGAAAATCAGCGCGAGCACGATCCACACGACCGTCCACGTCAGCGATTCGCGGAGCGAGACGACGTGCGCCTTCCGATGAAACACGCCGAGGTCCAGCGCCAGCATCGCGAGGACGAAGACGTTGAACCCGACCCAGAGCCAGAGGTGGTCAGTCACGCGAGCCGGGGAGTGAGGCCGTTGCGATGCACGGAACTGCGCCGCGCGCGCAGGCCCTGCGCCGGGCGGGCCGCGCGCGTGGCGAGGCCGTGCAGCAGTTGCGCCATGCCCTTCGTGAAGGCCGCGCGAATGGTGTGGTCGCGCGCCTCGACGCGCAGGTCGGGGCCGGGCGTGACGAGATGCACGCGCACGGCGTAGGCGGGGCTGTGCTCGGCGTGCCGCGCCAGTTCGACGTGCGCCTCGTCAATCTGGCGCGCGCTGCCGAGCGCGAGGATTTGCCGCTCGACCCACGCGTCCAGCGCGGGCGTGGAGCGGAGGTTCAGATGCTTCAGATTCAGTTTCATAAGTTTTTCGCCCGCCGTTGGCCATCCAACAAGCCGCGGACGGACGGACGCTAGGCGGGGCGCGCGGGCGGGACTAATACGGCTTTCCGAATGGACGCTAAGGTTAATCCGAAGCATCGTGCGCGCGCGATGGACTGGCTGAATTATCATCACCTGCGTTACTTCTGGACCGTGGCGAAGGAGGGCGGACTCGCGCGCGCCGCCGAGAAACTGCGCGTCTCGCAGCCCTCCATCTCCGAGCAGATTCGTGAGCTGGAAAACGCGCTCGGCGAAAAACTTTTCCGCCGCGAAGGCCGCAATAACAGGCTCACCGACGCCGGCCAGGTCGTCCTCGGCTACGCGGAGGAAATTTTCGCGCTCGGCCGCGAGCTGACGGGTGCCGTGCAGCAGCGCCCCGGCGCGAAGACTTTGCGGCTCCACGTCGGCATCACGGATTCCTTTCCCAAGCTCGTGACGAACGAAATCTTGAAGCCCGTCTTCGCGCTGCCGCAGACCGCGCACGTCATCTGCCGCGAGGGCAAGCTGGAGGACTTGCTCGCGCAACTCGCCGCGCACCGGCTGGACATCGTGCTCTCGGACGAGCCGGCTTCGAGCCGTGCGGCGTTCAAGACCTTCACGCACCGGCTGGGCGAGAGTGACACGACGATTTGCGCCGAGAGAAAACTCGCGGCGCGGCTCAGGAGAAAATTTCCCCAGTCTCTGCACGAGGCTCCCGCGCTGCTCCCGGCGGAGAACACGGTCTTGCGCCACGCCTTGGAACTGTGGTTCCGCGAGCAGGGCGTGCAGCCGCGCGTGGTCGCGGAGTTTGAGGATCTGGCCCTGATGAAAGTGATGGCCACGGAGGGGCGCGGCTTCATCGCCGTGCCGACGGTGGCGCTGGATGAAGCCGTGCGGCGCTACGGATTTCAGCCCGTGGGCCGGGCGAAGAACTGCCTGATGCAGTTCCATGCCATCACCACCGAGCGGCGGATTCATCATCCCGCCGCCACGGCGATTACTGCGAATGCGCGGAAGCTCATGGAAGGCGGTTGAGGTTCGGACGGTTTTTGGCGCCCGCGCTGACTTGGCCGGCGGTCCCCTGTCCACTGGCCCTGCTTCTACAGCCGAGACGGCCCGAGGACGGTGCCAGCCGGAACGGCTGCCCGCTGACCAAGATCAAAGATCATCGCTCTCCGGCGGCATCCAGCGCCTGCCAGACTTCCGCCATGTGCCGGACGTGTGTGAGGTGCGCCGGAGCGTCCGCGCCGCCGTAGCTCCAGATGTGAAAACGTCCCGCATCCGCGCGGCGGAGCAGCGGGAAGTTCGGATCGCGCGTGGCGGGCAGGGAATTCGTCGCCACGGTTTTGAACTCTACGCCGGCCTTTACGGCCAGCGCGGCGGCGCACTCGAACGAACTCGCGTAGGCGGGCGTCGGCACTTGCGAGTGCGCGAAGACGAAGGTCTTCTCCCCGCGCATCGCGGCGCGCGCGAACGGGAGCCACACGTCGATCTGCGCGGCTAGCGGACGGCGGTTCGTCGAGCCGGTTTCCTCCGGCTCCAGCGAGGCATACATCGAGTCGAGCAGGATGATGCGCCGGATGAGTGGCACGGCGGCCGGCTGCTGCACCAGCTCGCGCACCGCACCATAGCCCGCGCTGAAGCTCGACACATCCACCTGCGTCACGCGCGCCTGCGCTGACGCGCCGCGCTTTTTCAATTCGGATTCCACCTGGGAAATGATGCGAGCGAACCGGTTGGTGTCCTTGAACGGCTGGGCGTACGTGCTCGAACCCTCGCCGAGCGCGAAGACGATGAGCGGCTCCTGCGCTTCGCGCCGCCCATGCTCCTGAATCGCGAACCACGCGATGGTGTGAAAGTGCGCGAACAAAACCGTGTTGGAGGAAATCGTGTTCGTCCATCCGTGCGGCAGGAACAAAGTGAAGTTCGTCCCGCGATCCGTGAGCACGACCTGCGTGCCGCGCAGTTCATTCGTGGACGGCGTGATGGGGCGCCTGGGCATCGGCGGCGGCTCGGGCAGCGCGGCGTTGGTGCTGAGAAAACTGAGAACCAACGCGGCAAAAAAGGTGAGCGGCAAGCGCATGGTGGCAATGTGCCTGCGGGGCCAGACAAACGGCAAGCCGCGTCGTGTAGCGCCGACATTCCTGTCGGCAGGTTGGGAGGCTTTCGAGCCTCCCGTTCCAAGCCGCTGCGTAGCGCAAGCTCGAAACTGGGAGAGCGGCGCGAGGCTGGAAAGTCTCCCAACTTGCCGGCTGGAAAGCCGGCGTTACGGCGCTCCGAGGTAGGCCGAGACCGGGCTGCTCCAGCCGTGCGCGCCGCGCGTGCGGGCGATGACTCTCACGGCGTTGCTCACGGAGACGCTCTGCGCGGTGCGCGCGCCTGCCGAGATCGCGCCGCCCGCCTGGCGCGGGTCGGTGCCATCCGTGGTCACATACACCTGTCCGGCGGGCGCGATGAAACGCACCACGACCGACGACGGCGCTTCCGTGGTGCGGGCGACGACGGGCGGCGGCACGAACTGTGCGTCCATCCACGCGAGGCGGTTCGTGACCCACGTCTTCATGTTCAGGATTTCCTCTGCATAAGTTTTCCCTGCGAAATGCTCCTGCCCCACGAGGTCGCCGAGAATCGGCCACCGCTCGAAGTTCCGTGCCGCCGGTTGGGCGAGTGTCGTCGCGAGTTCGTCAATGCGCCGCAGCACATTCGACGTGGCAAAAACATTCGTGCGCCACTGCGCCCAGCGGTCCACGTAACGCTGGCCGAAGTCGGGGTCTTCAAAGAGGCGGCGGAACCACGAATACTGCTGGTCGTTAAGCTGCGGCCAGTACCAGTTCTCCGCCACGTAGCCCTGGCGCAGACGCGCGTTGCCGAAGCTCAGGTTCCAGTCCCAGACCGGTTCCATCTTTAGCTTGCCGCCGCGATCCTTCGTGAAGTAGGTGCTGAACCGGTAGCCATCAATGTTCTTCGTCGCCTCCACGAACAGGTGATGATCAATGAACGAATCCACATCGAGGAACGCCGCGTAGCCGTTGGTCGGATTGCGGAAGTCCGGCCCGTAAAGCGCAGACTCGAAGCGGTTCAGATAATTCGTGAGCCATGCGCGCTGCGCCGCCGTGATCTTCGACGGCTTGGGATCCACGAAGAAAAATGTGTTCGCCTCCTGCGTGACAAAGCCCTCGCCACTTTCGACCAGCGAGGAAGAGCCGGGCACGGGATCGGGCTGGCCGAGACGGAAGACATTCGTGGTCAGGAAAGAAATCGTGTTCACGACCGGCACGCTCGCGAGGGAAATGTTCGTGACCACGACGCTGCTGGTGCTGACGAGCATGTTCGTGAGCACGCTGACGTTGGTCAGCGCGAAGGCGTTGGTGAGCACGACGTAGTTTGTGCGGTAAGTCGCCGAGGTCAGCAGCGTGTGTGTGGTGCTGATGACGATGGTGTGCGTGTCAATTTGGTTCGTGGTCGCGACAGTGTTCGTGCCGCTCGTGGACTGCGTAGCGACGACGGCGTTCGTGTTGACCACGGTGTGGCTGGTGACGGTCACATTCGTGACGACAGGATAGTTCGTGCTCACGAGCAGGTTGGTGGCGATGACGGTGTTGGTCACGCTCACCATGTTCGTCAGCAGCAACGAATTGGTGCGGACAAGAGTGACGGACGGCGGCGGGACCACGCCGAAGTTGGTGCCGACAAAATTCGTCACGGCCAACGCATTCGTGGTGAGCGACTGCGCGGTTGCAAACAGCAGCGGCTCCACGGGGGGAAGAAAACCATTCGTCGCCGCCGGAAATCCGCCGGGTCCAGTCGGGTAGCGGCCCATCAGCACGGGCGGACGCTCGGGTCTCGGCGCGACGGGCGGCGCGGCCACGGTAGCTTTCTCCATGTGATCTTTCTTGAAGAGATAGCCACCGGTGATTTCCGGTTCGGCCTCGTCCTTGGGCGACAGTTTGCGGAGCGCGACGCGGTGCGGGGCGACTTTCACTTTCTCCTCCAGCACATACACGCCGGCGTAATGCGCGCGCGAAAGATGGTTCGTCGAGTCGTGGAGAAACACTTCCACGAAGCGCGTGTGGCTGGCGTAGTGGCCGAGGTGGCGGCTCATTTCGTAAGCGAGCACGTCGCGCAGCAACGTGCGGTCAGGGTAGGGCGCGTAGAGCACCCAGTCGGCATCGGCGGGCAGACCGAGCAGCGACACGGGCTGCTCATCGCCTTGCAGGTCCACGGTCTCGACGGAGAGCGACATTTTCGGAAAGCGCAGCGAACTGAACCCGCGCCGCTTCAGTTTCGCGGGACCGGAAAATTCCGCCGCCGCCGCCAGCGCCGCCGTCTGGTTCGTGCCGGGGCTGATGACTTGCAGCCACGCGGGCGCGTTGCTCGGCGAGGTTGCGCCGTGGCCGAAGGTGTGAATGACCATCAGCGGCAGCGTGGAACTGAAGCCCGCGAGGTTCGTGTCCGTGCCGGTGAAGGCCGCCGCGGTGATCGCGCTGGCGTTCGCGCCCACAAACGCGCGCGCCTTCAACAGCACCGAGTTCGTGAGGAGCAGGGGAGCGGCGTAGAGCGGCGAATTCGTCGCCGGCTCCGAGCCGTCCGTGGTGAAACGAATCGGTCCCGCCGCCGCGCTCAAGGTCACGGTGACATTGCTCGTGAAGCGCGCGCCCGCCGGGGCAATCACCGGCCCGGCGCCCGCCGCCCCGACCTCGCTGAGGGCGGCGAAGAAAGCCAGCGCGATGGCGAGGAGCAGGCGTGACCGTTCCATGATTAAAAAGTTCGTGCGTTGCAAAGCCGCCTTTGGACGCGCGCGCCGGGTGATACCGATCAAAAAAGTTTCCACCGGGTGCCGATTGCCCTCACGGTGTCTCCATGAGACAACGCGTCCGTTGGTGTCCCCCGTTGACGCCCCGCTTGACTTGCCACGGGTCGCCCCTAATTCTCACGTCACCGTATGCCAAGACTTGTTGTTCTCAGCGAAGGACTCACCGGACGCTCGCATGAGTTGAAGGCAGAGAAGACCACCGTCGGTCGCGTCGAAGACAACACGTTTCAAATCCCCGACCCTTCCGTCTCCAGCCATCATTGCGAAATCATCCTGCGCGGCGCTGAAGTAATCATTCGCGATCTGGATTCCACGAACGGCACTTTCATCAACGGCCAGCAGATCACCGAGTCCACGCTGAAGCCGAGCCAGATTCTGCGCCTCGGCCAGGTCGAGGTGCGGCTGGAGAGCGAACAGGCCGGCAGCCAGGCGGCGCAGAAGCGCACGCTCGATCACACGCAGGTCGTGCCGCAGGGCATCAAGTTCGAGGAACTCGGGCAGTCGGCGAAATCCAGCAACCGCGGCTTCGAGAAGAAGAGCAACAAGGGGACGAAGATTTTCATCGTCGTGGCTATCGTCGTGGGCGTGATCATTCTCGGCGCGCTGGCCATGGTGCTGTTTGGCACTTGAACCGTGGAGCGTCGGCTTCCAGCACGGCGCGTCGGTTTTTTTCAGTCCCGCAACCACCGCGCCACATCCGTCGCCGCGTAAGTAATCAAGATGTCCGCGCCCGCCCGCCGCATGGCCAGCAGGCTTTCCATCGTCACCGCGCGTTCGTCAATCCAGCCGTGCTGCGCCGCCGCCTTGATCATCGAGTATTCGCCGCTGACCGAATACGCGGCGGTGGGATAGCCAAACTCCGTCTTCACGCGGTGGATGATGTCGAGATACGCGAGCGCGGGTTTCACCATCACGATGTCCGCGCCTTCGGCGAGATCGAGGGCGACTTCGCGCATGGCTTCGTTCGCGTTCGCGGCATCCATTTGATAACTGCGCCGGTCGCCAAACTGCGGCGTGGATTCGGCCGCCTCGCGGAACGGCCCGTAAAACGCGGAAGCAAATTTCGCCGCGTAACTCATGATGGGCGTTTCACCAAAACCGTCGCGGTCCAGCCGCGCGCGTATGGCGCGCACGCGTCCGTCCATCATGTCGCTGGGCGCGATGAGGTCCGCGCCCGCCTCGGCGTGGCTGGCGGCGGTGCGGGCGAGCAGTTCGAGCGTGGGATCATTTTGCACGCGCCCGGATTTGTCGCCGCTGTGAATGAGGCCGCAGTGGCCGTGCGACATGTATTCGCACAGGCACACGTCGGTGATGACGAGCAGTTGCGGCAGCGCCTTTTTCAACTCACGCACCGCGCGTTGCACGATGCCATTCGCCGCGGACGCGCCGCTGGCCTTGGCGTCCTTCTTTTCGGGAATGCCGAAGAGCAGCACGGCGGGGACGCCAAGTTCATGCGCCCGCCGCGCTTCGAGCACGAGTTCATCCACGGAGAGTTGAAACACGCCGGGCATGGCCTTCACCGCGCGCCGCACTTTTTGCCCCGGGACGGCGAAGAGCGGCAGCACGAGCTGCTCGACGCTCAGGCGCGTCTCGGCCACGAGCCGGCGCAAGGCGGGCGACTGCCGCAAGCGGCGCGGGCGAGACGCGGGGAACTGGCTGAACGGCGATGAATTCATGCGGCGCGGACGCTAGCGGGTCGCAGGCGTGTTGTCAGTTGTTCGTTGCCGGTGGCGCGCGTATTCTTCGCCCGTGAAAAATCGCCTGACTCTCGTGCTCGTGGCCGGCGCGTTCGTGATCGGACTCGTGGTGGCGCTGGTCATCGCGCTGGCCGTGGTCCGTCGAAGCGCAGAGCCGAAGTTCGCGAACACGCCATCGGTCATCGTGCAGATTCAATCCCTCTCCGAACTCGTGACCGTGAAATACGTGATCGAGAAAGTGGTGTTCGCCGAGGCCGCCAAGACCACCACGCTCGACAACCTGCTGCCGGGCCGCGATGACAAGCTGACCCTGCTCGCGCTCGGCGTGGTGAAGGCCGGCGTGGATTTGTCGCGCGTCCAACCCGAGGACGTAGAGTCCAGCGCCACGACCATCCGCATCACCGTGCCGCGCGCCGCGCTCACGGATCAGTATCTGGACGAGAAGGCGACGCAGGTCATGGACCGGCGCACGGGCTTGCTGCGGGCCTACGATCAGAAGCTGGAGCAGCAGGCGCGACAGGAGGCGCTGAATGAAATCGTCCGCGCCGCCCGTGCGAACGGCATCCTGCGCGAGGCCGACGAGCGCGCCCAGCAGCAGCTCACGGCCTTTCTGAAATCGCTGGGCTATCAGGAAGTGGAAGTGCGGACGAAAGGGAAGTGAGCGTGGTCGTGCCATGACCTCAAACCAGGCGCATCTGCTGAGATAAACTCGGCACGCCGCAACCTTCGGACGGAGCGCGGCTGGGTCCCGCGCCGCGCCCTTCCACCACCTTGCCGCGATTTCCTGTTTGGCCTTTCTCCTCGCTCTCGTAAAGTCCCCGCAATGACGATGCCGCTGCCCAAGCCCGAGGTGATTTTGACGCATGAGAGCGATCTGGACGGATTGCTCTCCGGCCTGCTCTTGCAGCGCCTCGCCAAGCATCTCTTCGGCGTCGAGATTCCGCTGCAGGCCTATCACTATCAGGCGTGGAAGACGCGCGACCTGCGCGAGCGTTGCGCCTGGGTCTGCGATTTCAGCTTCGAGGCGCGGCTGGACAAGCCGGACTGGGTGGTGATTGACCATCATCCCACCGACCTCAAGCCTCTGCACGCGCACCTCATCCACGACATCACCAAGTCCGCCGGCTCCCTCTGCTACGAACTGTGCGTGGCGGAAAAACTCGGCACACCGGAACTCGACAAGCTCGTTCACTGGAACAACGTCTCCGACCTGTTTCTCGAAAATGATCCCGAGTTCGTCACCTCCTGCGACTACGCGAACCTGGTCAAGACTTACAATTTCTGGAACCTGCACACGCTCATGGACGGCAAGGTCGAGCGGCTTGTGAACCACCCCTTGCTCGAAGTCATGGCCGTGAAGCGCCGCGTGGAGGACCCGCTCGGCTTCGAGTGGAGCCGCAAGAACATCGTGGCGATCAGCCCGACGATTGGCTACGTGGAAACCGTGGTCGGCAACACGAACTTGGTCGTGCATCAACTCCTCGAAGCGCGCGCGACGAAATATCCCGTGCTGCTCACCATGTTCAAGAAGGCGAACAACCAGATGATCGTGAGCCTGCGCAGCAAAAACGGCGAGGCGCTCCCCGTGGCGGTGAAGCTGCAAGGCGGCGGTCACGCCAACGCCAGCGGCGCGGTGCTGCCGCGCTCGGTGCGGAATGCGGACGAGGCGGTGGATTATTTGAAGAGCCTGTTCAGCCCGACCGTGTCGGCGAAGAACGCCGCGTTCAACAGCCTCGAAGGCGCGTTCGCCGCGCTCGAAGCGAAGCAGTGAACGTAACGCCGGCTTTCCAGCCGGCAGGTGGCGAGACTTTCTAGTCTCGTGTCACAAACGCTTCGTCAGGTGCCGCGCCTCAAAACGGCATGTCGTCTTCCCATCTCGGCAGCCGGGCCATCAGCGCGACCATCTCGATGGCCGTCGCCGCCGCTTCCGCGCCGCGATTGTGCGTCTTGCTCAGGCAGCGTTCGCGCGCCTGCTGCTCGTTCTCCAGCAGCAGCACCTCGTGGATGATCGGCACCTGCTTCCGCACCGAGAGGTCGCCGAGCTGCTGGCTCACCACTTCGCTCACGACCTGCGCGTGCGTCGTCGCCCCGCGCAAGATGACGCCAAGGCAGATGATGGCGTCCGGCGCGTCCGCTGTTTCCGTGAGCCGCGAAACCACGACGGGAATTTCAAACGCGCCCGGCACGCGGATGATTTTCACTTCCTTCGCGCCCGCCTTCGTCAGCAGCGCCGTGGCCGCGTTCAGCATCGCGTCCACGTAACGCGCGTTGTATTTCGAGGCCACGATGGCAAAGCGCCCTTTGGTTTTCTTCGCGCCGGCGGTTTTAATTTTTTTAAGCATGAGTGTGGTGGCTCTTTGAAAGTTGCAGGTTCAGTCGCGTGCGTGGCGCCGGCAATTAAATCAAATGCCCCAGCTTCGCCCGCTTCGTGTCGAGATACTTCTGGTTGTGCGGGTTGGCCTTGATGCGAATCGGCACCTGCTGGGTGATTTCCAAACCGTAGCCTTCGAGGCCGACGACCTTCTTCGGATTGTTCGTGAGCAGGCGAATTTTCTTCAGTCCCAAGTCCACGAGGATTTGCGCGCCGAGTCCGTACTCACGCAGATCCATCGGATAACCGAGCTTCAAATTCGCATCCACCGTGTCCAGGCCGCCTTCCTGCAACTTGTAAGCCTGAATCTTCGGCGCGAGTCCGATGCCTCGGCCCTCCTGCCGCATGTACACAATCACGCCGCGGCCCGCTTCGGAAATCTGCTTCATGGCCTGATGCAACTGCGGCCCGCAATCGCAGCGCCGCGAGCCGAACACATCGCCGGTTAGGCACTCGCTGTGGACGCGCACGAGCACGTCCTTCTTACCGGCCACGTCGCCCTTCACGAGCGCGAGATGGTTTTGACCGTCGAGCGTCGAGCGGTAGAGCGTCAGTTGGAAGTCGCCATAGTCCGTCGGCATCTGGATGGATTCCACGCGCTCGACGAGACGCTCTTTCGCGCGGCGGAATTTGATCAGCTCCTCGATGGTGCAAATCTTCAGCTTGTGCTTACGCGCGAACTTTTGCAGTTCGGGCAGCCGCGCCATCTCGCCGTCGTCGCGCATGATTTCACAAATCAC
>JANOAY010000483.1:0-3426 GCA_031411375.1 Pedosphaera sp.
CGTAAAAGAATCCGCGCAACTTTACGTGCGCCGGCTCATTGGCTTGGAAAAACAGCGTCCGTTCACCCGCGCGAACAATGTTTATCGCGCCAGCACCGATGCGTTGAGTCAACTGCGCCTTCTCTGGACCGCTCACACCATGGGCGCGTTGCAACCCGGCGATCACCTTCAACTGTTCACCAGTTCCAACGAACTGATCCGGGCGTGGACCATTCAACTTGCGAGCGAGAACAAACAACTCGCCGCACCTTTGCTCAAAGAATTCGCCCGCATGGCACGCGAAGACCAGTCGCCCGTCGTGCGCCTTTACCTCGCGTCGGCGTTGCAGCGGTTGCCGGTGGCGCAGCGCGGCGAGATTCTCGAAGGCCTGCTCGGCCACGCCGAGGACGCCCAGGATCACAATCTCCCGCTCATGTATTGGTTTGCCGCCGAACCCGTGGCCGGCGAAAGCGTGGCCAGCGCCGCCAAGCTCCTCAAGGCCACCAAAATCCCGCAAGTCCGCGAATACATCACCCGCCGCATGACAGCGAAGTGAGGACAATGTTCGAGGCTGGTAGGGCGTCGCTGTCCTCAGCGCGCCGGGGTAAGGCGTGGACCAGTTCGGAAGCGCCCCTCCGATTCGGAGCGCGGCGCGCTGAGGACAGCGCGCCCTCCCGGCCTTTACGAATTCGTGCACACTCGGGGCAACTGTCTCTTTCTAGCCACCCCAAAACGCTTTCGCCGTCGATAAGGGGCAAAAAGCCCTCATTTTCGACAAAACCGTGGTTACTTTTTGAAAAACCACCCACAGGTTTAAACTTTCCATCCACAGGTTCAGCCTTTCCACCCACAGGTTTGGAAAATCCATCCACAGTTTTCTCCCGACCATCCACAGGCCGGAAGGAGCATCCACAGGAATGAAAAAACCAACCGCAGATTTTCACAAACCATCCACAATTTTCTCCGGCCCGACGTTGGTTTTGTGAAAACCATCCGCACCGGGAATTTCCCATCCACAGGCGGCGGCTTTCCAACCGCGCTTTCTGTTTTCCCAACCGCACAAATTCATTTTCCAACCATGCCGCGCCGCCGCCGCAGCGCGAGCAGGCCGGGAGGAACGTGCGCCCGCTGAAGCCGCGCCGCCTTTCCGCCGATGGGCCAGAGATGAATCGTTTTTGGATCGCCGGCCTGTCCGTCTGGCTGTTCGTCGTCGCCACCTGCGCGGCGGTGACGGCGGATGATGTATGCCCGGTGTGCAGCCAGCGTTTTGGCAACAAGGTTTTCTCCATCAAAAAACTCGGCACCGAAGACAAAGTGCTGATCTGCGCCGCGTGCGTGAAACTGGAAACCACCTGCTACCTCTGCGGCGTGCCGGTGAAGAACAAGTTCACCAAACTCGCGGACGGCCGCCTGCTCTGCGCCGAGGACGCCAAGCGCGCCGTGCTGGAACAGGACGAGGCGGCGAGAATTTTTGAGGACGTGAAGCGCGACGCGCAGACCCTGCTCTCGCGGTTCGGCACGCTGCCGCACCGGAACATCAATCTCATCCTCGAAGCCAAGCCCAAGCTGGACAAGACCGGCGGCAACGTCATCTCGCGCCACGAGGACAGCCTGCTCATGGGCCTCACGCGCAGCCGTTGCGACGGCGGCGAATGTCAGCACACCATTTATTTGCTCCATGGCTTGACCCGCGAACGGCTCGCGGTGGTCGCCGCGCACGAGTACGGCCACGCGTGGCTGCACGAGAATGTTTCCCGCAAGATGAACCAGGACGCAGTCGAGGGCTTCTGCGACTGGCTCTCGTATCAGGTCATCAAAGACAAGCGCCTGGCGGTGGAAATGAAGGTGCTGCTGGCGAGCGAGTACAGCCAGGGCCAGTTGCAGGCCTTCCTCGCGGCGGAAAAGGAGCATTCGTTCCATCGCGTAATCCAGTGGGTGAAGTCCGGCATGGAGCCGGCGGTGGACATGCAGCATCTGGATCGCATTCTGCACTTGCGCGAAACGGTCAGCGCGGAACCGGCGGCGTACGCCTTTGCATCCATGTCGGCACCCCGCCCGGCCCCGACGAATCTGGTGCTCAAAGGGTTGTCCGGCACGAAGGCGCGCCGCTTCGCCTTGATCAACGACGGCACGTTCGCGCTGCACGAGCAGGGCAAAGTGCGGCTCGGCGAAAGCAACGTGGTGCTGACCTGCCAGGAAATCCGGGACGACGCGGTGGTGGTGCAGGTCGCCGGCGAGAGCACCGCGCGCACTTTGAAACTTGATACGGCACGTTGAGGCGCGCGGTGGAATGCTCAGGCCGTGAACATTCCGTCCGGCCCTTTCAGCTTTTCAGGATTTCAGCTTTCAGCTTTTCCCTAAATCACCGTCCCGTGCGGCACCACGCCGTTCTTCGGGATGATCACGATGCCGTCGCGGATGAAGTAGAGCGGGTGGTCCACGTTCTCCGGCTTGCCCTTGGGCGAGATGGTCACGTTGTTTCCGATGCGCGCGTTCTTATCAATGATGGCATTCTCGACCCGCGTGTTCTCACCGATGCCGATGCGCGGCTGGCCCACCGCCTCGTGTTCTGCGATGGAGGTGGCCGACTCGTAGTAGTCGCTGCCCAGCATGATCGTGCGGTTCAAATGCGTGCCCGGACTGAGAATGCTGCGAATGCCGATGATGGACTGGTGAATCTCCGCGTGGTTGATGATGCAACCATCCGAGATGATCGCATGATCCACTTGCGCGCCGTTGATCTTCGAGGCGGGCAGCCAGCGCGGGCGGCTGAAGATGGGCGCGGTCATGTCGAAGAAATTAAAGCGCGGCAGTTCGGAAGTGATGTCAAGGTTCGCCTCGAAGAAGGCGCGAATCGTCCCGATGTCCTCCCAGTAGCCTTGGAACACGTACGACGAAACGTGATGCGTGCCGATGGCGCCGGGGATGATGTGCTTGCCGAAATCCGTGTGCGTGTTGTCGAGCAGCTTGAGCAGCACGTCGCGGTTGAAGATGTAGATGCCCATCGAGGCGAGGAGCAGGTCTTCCGAGCCCCCTTCGATCTCCAGGAAGTCATACATGTCGCGCGGGATGACGAGTCCATCCTGCTCGCTCTTCTCCTTCGGCTTCTCGACGAAGTGCGTGATGCGCCGCTCGCGATCAATCTGCATGATGCCCAGCCCCGCCGCTTCCGCGCGCCGCACCGGGATGGTCGCGATGGTCAGGTCCGCCTCCGATTCCATGTGCTGGCGGATCATCTTGCGGAAATCCATGCGGTAAAGCTGGTCGCCGCTCAGGATGAGCACGTAATCAAAATCGTGATTCAACAGGTGAACAAGATTCTTCCGCACCGCGTCCGCCGTGCCCTGATACCACGAGGTGTCCGAGAATGTTTGTTCCGCCGCGAGCACCTCGACGAAGCCGCTGGAGAACTGGTCAAACTTGTAGCTCTGCGAAACGTGCCGGTGC
>JANOAY010000484.1:0-5017 GCA_031411375.1 Pedosphaera sp.
TTGTTTCCTGCTTTCGCAGTCAAAGAGCATTGCCGCCTCGCGGCGACACCGAAATTATCGGCGTCAGAAATTTTTACTCAAGAGCGGAAAGCACATTGGCCGCAAAAAAATTCTCAGCCGCGCCTCGCGTTGAGCAGACCGACGGATACCGCCCTTGACTGGGAATGCCGTCGAAAACTCAGGAACGGTTCTCGAGTTTCAGAATCTCCCGCAATTCTGCTTCCGTGAGCTTGGGCATCCCGCGTGTGAACTTGTCCGTGAACTTCTTGATCTGTTCCATCTGCCACAAGACCTGGCGCGGGCGTGGGCGGACGCCCAACAATCTTGCGCGGCGCGAACTCGCCCGACTCGCCAAGAATGCTTTCGCCTTTCATGCAGCTAGTTCTAAGCCCGAACCCGACCCGCTTCAACCCGCGAAGCGACCTACTTCTTCTTCCCAAACTTCTTCGCCGCCGGAGCCTTCAGGCTCTTGAACTCCTTCGTCAGATTCGTGAGCGACGCCTCAATGCCCATGCGTTCAAGGCTCGTGGCGCCAACGAAGCCGACGGCGTCGGTGGACTTCATCACGCGCTCCGCGTCGGCGGGCGTGTTGATGGGGCCGCCGTGGCAGAGGAAGAAGATGTCCTTCCGCACGGTGTTCGCGGCGTCAATAATTTCCTGCGTGCGCTGGATCGTGAAGTCCCAGCTCTTGACCGCGCTCTTCACGCCGATGCTGCCACCGACGGTCGTGCCGACGTGCGCGATAATCGCGTCCGCGCCAGCCTTCGCCATCTCGATGGCTTCCTCGGGCGAGCCGACATAGACGACGGAAAACAAATCCATGCGCCGCGCGAGGGCGACCATTTCAAATTCTTTCTTCACGCTCATGCCCGTCTCTTCGAGCACGCCGCGGAAGTGGCCATCAACAATCGTGTGCGTGGGGAAATTGTTCACGCCGCTGAAGCCCATCTCCTTGACCTTGCCGAGCCAGTGCCACATGCGGCGGCGCGGGTCGGTGGCGTGGACGCCGCAGATGACCGGGCATTCTTCGACCACGGGCAGCACTTCATATTCGCCGATCTCCATGGCGATGGCATTGGCGTCGCCGTAAGCCATCATGCCGGCGGTCGAGCCGTGGCCCATCATGCGGAAGCGGCCCGAGTTGTAGATGATGATAAGGTCCGCCCCGCCCTTCTCGATGAACTTCGCGCTGATGCCGGTGCCCGCGCCGCCCGCGATGATGGCGTCGCCCTTCTTGATGGTGCTCATCAGGCGGTCGCGAACTTCTTTGCGCGTGTAGGGGTTACCTTTTCCAGTCCAAGGGTTCGGCATAAATCAATTGGCGTTAGTGTTTCAGAAATTGTGTGGGCCGACATTGCCCAACCCGCCGCGTCGCTGGCAACGGCAGATTCCGCGCGCAAATCCACCAATGCCTGACGGAAACGCAACTGCACGGAAGACCGGACAGCACCTCGCATGAAAAGAATTCCGCCTCGGCAATCGTGCAGCGGGTTTGACAGCCGGGCACCCGTCTCTAGGCTGACGTTCAGGACGAATGATGAAAACTTCACCGACGGATCCAACGGACACGCTGCTGCGCGAGGCGATTGAACTGGCGCGCCAACATGCCGGCGGCGGTGCGGGCGGGCCGTTCGGTGCGGTCATCGCGCGCGACGGGAAAATTGTCGGGCGCGGGTGGAACAAAGTTTCCTCCACCAACGACCCGACGGCGCACGCGGAAGTGGTGGCCATCCGCGCGGCGTGCAAGGCGGAGAAGAAATTTCATCTGCACGGCTGCGTGCTCTACACGAGTTGCGAGCCTTGTCCGATGTGCCTGGCCGCCGCGTACTGGGCGCATGTGGACAAGATTGTTTTCGCAGCCACGCGGCGGGACGCGGCGGGCATCGGGTTCGACGATGCGTTTCTCTATCGCGAGTTCGGGCGCGACTTGAAGAAACGCCGCGTGCCGATGCAGCAACTGTTGCGCACCGAGGCGAGCACGATGATGCGCGCGTGGCATGAAATGCCAGGGCGCATTTTGTACTGACGCGGCGGGAGCGCGGCGGCTCTGGAGAGCCGCGCTCCTTCGCTTCAAACCTCCTTGAATGCCCCTGCGGACTGGACTGTCCAAGTTCGCACCATGACCACCTCCTTCAAATTCACTGCGGCCATTTCACTGGTTTGTTCCTTGAGTTTCGCTGCGGAACCATCCGCTCCGCCACAAGACTGGCCGCAGTTTCGCGGGGCCGGAGCGATGGGGCGCAGCGAAGCGAAAGGAGCGCCGCTCACCTGGAGCGACGAGCAGAACATCGCGTGGAAAGCCGCTCTGCCCGGCCCCGGTGCTTCCAGCCCCATCACGCTCGGCGACAAAATTTTTCTCACCTGCTTCACCGGCTTTGCCACGTCGTCGCGCGAGCCGGGCGACATGGCGAATCTCAAACGTCATCTGCTCTGCCTGAATCTCGCGGATGGAAAAATTCTCTGGAACACCGCCACGCCCGCCGACCTGCCCGAGCAGGATCGCATTCGCGAAAACCACGGCTACGCCTCCAGCACGCCGGTCGCGGACGCCGAGCGCATCTACACTTTCTACGGCAAGTCCGGCGCGTTCGCCTTCGACCACAGCGGGAAGCAACTGTGGCAGACGAAGCTGGGCGACAAGTTGAACGGCTGGGGTTCGGCGAATTCACCCGTGCTCTACAGGGATTTTGTCCTCGTCAGCGCGAGCATTGAGAGCGAGTCGCTGGTGGCCTTGGACAAGAAGACGGGCAAGGAAGTCTGGCGCGCGAACATCGGTCCCGAGTCGTGGCACGCGCCCGCGTTGGTCACGGCCCCGGATGGCAGCACGGAGGTCGTCATAGCCAAGAACGGTCGCGTGGTTGGCTTTAATGCGGACACGGGCGCGGCGCTGTGGAATTTGAAGACGGGCATCCCGTGGTACATGTGCCCGACGCCGGTGGTGCAAGATGGAATCGCGTACGTCATCGGCGGGCGCACGCCGAACGGCGCGCTGGCCATTCGCGCGGGCGGACGCGGCGAGGTCACGGCCAGCCACATCGTTTGGAAGGCGGGCAAAGGCTCGAATGTGCCGTCTCCGATTCTGCACGAGAGCCATCTGTATTTCGCGCACGAGAATCTTGGGATCATTTACTGCCTGAATGCGAAGACCGGCGAAGTGGTTTTTGAGGAACGGCTGGAGCCTTCGCCGGGACAGATTTACGCCTCACCAGTGCTGGTGGACGGGAAGATTTATTTCACCGCGCGCGGCGGGCGGACGGTGGTGGTGGCGGCCAAGCCGAAGTTTGAGCGGCTGGCGGAGAACACGCTGGAAGGAAATCGCGGCTCGTTCAATTCCAGCCCCGCCGTGGCGGGGAATCGCATCCTGCTGCGCTCGAACAAATTTCTCTACGCGCTGGGCGGCAAGTAAGAAGACGCGCGCCGACACGCCCGTAACCTTGTTCACCCCGCCACCCGTCTGAGCCGACGTGTTTGCGATGAAGAAATTCCGTAGGGCGCTGGCGATGGCCGCGCTGCTGGCCCTGGCTACGCTGGCCTTGCCGGCGGCGGACAAACCGGCCGATAAAAAGAAATCCGAGAAACCCGCGCGCGAGGGCGGAGAAAAACGTCTCGGCGAGGAATGGAAGAAACTTTCCCCCGCCGAACGCGAAGCCAAGCGCGAGGAGATCAAGGCCCGCCTGGAAAAGCGCGTCGCCGAACTGCGCGAGAAGAAGGAGAAGAAAACCATCACTCAACAAGAAGAGCACGACCTCACGCGCAGCGAACAAATCCTGAAACGCTTCGAGACGATGGAGAGCAAGGGCTCACCGCTCCTGCGCGGCGGCACCACCACCCCCGCCGCACCCGCGCCGCCGGAGAAATAACTTTGTGACTCCTGCGCTGGGTAGTGGGGCAGCCGCGCGGCGGCTTTTCCTTTGTTCCCACCGAAGCTGAATGCCAGAGTCTCCCGACATGGAACGCAGCGATGCGGAACTGATTCGCGCGGTGTTGGCAGGCGACATGGCGAGCTTCGAGCCGCTCGTGGCCAAGTATTCCCCGCGCCTCTTCGCCACCGCCCGCCGTTACGCGCGGCGCGAGGACGAGATCGAGGACATCGTGCAGGAAATTTGGTCCAAGGCGTATCATAAGCTGCCCAGTTTTCGCGGTGAAGCGCCCTTCGAGCACTGGCTGATGCGCATGGCGGTGCGGACGTGCTACGACTTCCTGCGCTCGCACCAGCGCAACCGCGAGAACACCTTCACCGAGCTGACCAAGGAGGAGGACGACTGGATCGAGCGCGTGATGGCCGCGCCCGAGCAGGTCAGCGAAAAGGCCGAGGCCGCGAAGCAACTCGTGGACAAGCTGATGAAGATGCTGCCGCCGCCTGCCCGGCTCATCATTCAACTCCTGGAGATAGAAGACCGCTCAGTGAAGGAGATTTCGGCGATGACCGGGTGGTCGGTGCCACTGGTCAAGGTGCGCGCCTTCCGCGCGCGGGCCGAAATGAAGAAGTGTCTCGCCCGCATTGCGCGGGACAAGTATCTGTAACCCAAGAATCGAAAAACGAGTCTGCAAAATGGCAGTTATGAACCTCGACAATCTGCATAACAAATTGATTTCCGCCGCCCGCGCGACCCCGGCGGACGACCGCGTGCCGTACGCCTTTGAGAAGCGCGTCATGGCCCGGCTCGCCGACAGCGTGCGGGTGGATTTGCTCGGCGCGTGGAGCGCGGCGCTCTGGCGCGGCGCGCTGGCCTGCCTGGTGGTCACGATGCTTTCGGGCGCGTGGATGCTCTCCACGGAAAAGCATTCGGACAGCCCGGAGTTTGCCCATGAGTTCAGCGCGGCGGTCTTCGCCAGCGCGGGTGACAACAGCGACGACGAAACCGAGGTCTGGTGAAAATCTGGAAGGCCATTCTTGCCACGCTCGTCATCTTCGCCGCCGGCATGTTTGCGGGCAGCGTGGTGACCAGGAAAGTTCTGCCTCCGAAACCGATCCATCCCCCTGCCCCGCCCGTGGACATGCAGCAGCGGTTTTATC
>JANOAY010000485.1:0-2306 GCA_031411375.1 Pedosphaera sp.
GAACGGCTGCACCTGCGTGAGCTGCGAGCCAATGTGCATCTGGATGCCGCGCAGCCGCAGATTCTTCAGCTTGCTGGCGCGCGCATACACGCCCTCGACCTGCTCGAAGGCGATGCCGAATTTGTTCTCGTAAGTGCCGGTGGTGATCTTCGCGTGCGTGCCGGCGTCGATGTTTGGATTCACGCGCACGGCCACGGGCGCGATCTTCTTCAACCGCGCCGCGACCTTGTTGATGCGCTGCAACTCCGGCTCGCTCTCCACGTTGAACGAGTAAATGCCCTTCTTCAGCGCGAACTCAATTTCCTCCTCGGTCTTGCCCACGCCGGCGAACACGCATTTGCGCGGGTCACCGCCCGCCGCGATGACGCGCTTGATCTCGCCCGCGCTCACCGTGTCGAAGCCACTGCCGAGATTCGCGAAGGTCCTCATCACCGCGAGATTTGAGTTCGCCTTCATGGCGTAGCAGATGAGGTGGTCGAGTTCACCGAGCGCCGAGTCGAGTTTGCGGTAATGCCCTTCGAGTGTGCTCTGGGAATAGACGTAGAGCGGCGTGCCGTGCTTCTTCACGAGCGACTCGATGCTCACGCGCTCGCAGAACAGCTTCTCACCGACATACTTGAAATCATGCATGGCGCGGAGTTTTGCCGAAGGGCCAGTCCAAAGTCCAATGTCCAACGTCCAAGGTTGGCCGGGCGCGTTTTGGACTGCGCCGGCAGAGCGGAGCGACGACGGCGCTTTTGAGCGTGCGAGCAATTCTCGAATTACCGTCACCGCCCGCGCGTGCGAAAGCGGTGTCGCCGCTTCGCTCTGCCACCGCAGTCCATAGCGCCGTCGGCCCAAGCACGTTGTTTTACAAAACCATGACATCCGCGCTTCGCCCGCGCGGCAACGTCTGCTAACCAATGCGCCGACACCGCGTGAAACGAACCAGCCGCAAGCCGAACTTTTTCTGGCAGGGCGTGCTCATCCTCGCCCCGATGCTGGTGCTGGCGAAACTTGGCGCGCTCGCCCTCACTCAAGACAAGCGCATGGCACAGCACGAGGCGGAACTGCGGGCGCAGGACGTGGCGGAGGAAATGGTTCAAGCCATCTGGAATCATTTGCAGGATACGAACGAGCCAGGCGGTCTCGGGCTTCCCTCTTGGTTCGCCGCTGGAAGAAGCCCTCGGCTCTCGCACATCAATGGCGTCAACAATATCGTGACCCCGTCGGGAAAAATGTCGGGAAAAATCTACGTCGTCCAACGGGTCAAACGACTGGAACTTGATGCGACGGGTCATCTCGTGCAACCGCCGCCGTACGAAGAAGCGCCCGGCCCGCAGCCTCTCAATCCCGCCGTGCTTACGGCGGAACTGCATCAGTTGTGGAGCGAGGCGAACCTTCAGGAATCCAGCGCGGCCTGGCGCCAGTTTCTCTCCGCCGCGCCGCCCACGAATTTCGCCGTCGCCGCCCATTACAAGCTGGGCTGCTGGCTGATACGCTCCACCAATCACGGCGAAGCCATCCACGAGTTCAGCGCGATCACCAACCACTTCCCGAACCTCATCAGCGAAGCGGGACTGCCCTACGCCACGTTGGCGCGGGTGAAACTTTTTCAGGCCCAACAATTCGCTGGTCTCCGCCATTCGGAAAATGAACAACGCGAGGCCGGTGCTGCGCTCGTTCGTGATATGCTCCAGCACCCGTCCGCACTCACCACAGAAGTTTTGCGGCGCGGTTCCATCCCCGAAGAAGGTCTCGTGCTGCCTGAAGAGGTGTTGTTGCCCGCCGAAGCCGAGTGGCGCGACCATCAGGAGATGCGCCGGATTTACGCCGCCGCGCGACCGATGCTCCAGCCCGCCGCACCGGGCATCTTGAGCGCGTCCAACGATCTCCGCTTCAGCTTGTCGCCTGCGCCGGGCGTCACCGTTCCCTTCTGGAACACGTCACGCACCAACCGCGCCTATCCGCGCATGCACTATATCGAATCGAATCCATCTTGGAAGCCGCAGGAAAATGATCCCATCCCGGCCCCGCCTCCGCTGCTCATCTCGGGAACCAACTGGGGTTGGCACGATGGAAACATCACTCGCATGATGACCACTGGCATCTACGATCTCTTCAACGGAGACCACTGGCTGTTGCTGCGCACCTACACCGAGTCCGGTTCCACCGTGATCGCTCGCAATGGACTGGCCGTGGCCGATGTCATCGCCTCCGCGCTCAAGACAGTGCGGATGCCCCAGTACTTTGACACCAGCGTGCGGCTCGCCGAGATGGATGTGCGGCCCACGAACACCTTGCGCGTGTTGGTCCAAACGTCCGGT
>JANOAY010000486.1:0-3092 GCA_031411375.1 Pedosphaera sp.
ATGTCGCTGTCCTTGATCACAATGGTCGTTTGCTTCGACTTCGGATCGAAGCGGAAGACGTAGTTGCCCGCCTGCTCCTTCGCCTCGCCCTTGGGCAAACCGTACGGCGGATCGGTGAACCACAGTGTGCCGTCGGACTTCACCACCAGGTCGTTGGGCGAATTGAACTTCTTGCCGTCATGCACATCGACCAGCGTCTTCACCGTGCCGTCCTTCTCCGTCACGGACACCCGTCGCCCGCTGTGTTCCGCGCTCACGAGGCGGCCCTGCAAATCAATGGTGTTGCCGTTCACGTTCTGGCTCGGTTTGCGGAACGTTGTCAGCCCGCCCGCCTTCGTCCACTTCTTCAACTCGTTGTTCGGGATGTCGCTGAAGACGAGAAATCCATCGGGATGCCACGCCGGGCCTTCCGTAAACCCCATGTCGCCCGCGAGCTTCTCCACGCGCACCTCCAGCGAAACGCACTTCTTGAACTCGGCCTCGTTTTTGATCAGGAACGGCTCGCCCTCGGCGGCGTGCAGAGTGAGGACGGCGAAAGCAGGAACGAGAAGCTGGGTGATAAATTTCATGGCGTGTTCGACGCGAACTGCGGCGGGGCTGTTCAGGGGAAGTCAACTGTGGCGGCGGGCATCCTGCCTGCCGGTGAGCCGTGGCTTCCAGCCCGGCGGAACTGGCGTAATCGGGCGGGCGTGTTTCAAAATTCTCAAACGCGTGAATGGTGCGGCTTTATTCCGGGCGGCTGGAAGCCGGCCCTCACTGGCAGGCAGGATGCCCGCCGCCACTCCATCTACGGCCCGCGCCGAGTCGCGCGGAACCATTGCTGATTCGTGGTGCCGATGCGGACGGTGCCTTCAATGGTCGAGGTGGCGTTGGTGGCCGCGCCGTATTGGCCGGCGAAGATGTTGCTGGCCTGAGCCGTCTGCGGCGTAGCACGGCGGGCGGCGAGGTCGCGCTGCTTGCTGGGCGCTTCGGCGGGCGTGGCCCGGCCGGCGTGTGCGGTGTCGGTGCCGGGACTGAAACGGCCGTTCACCACCACGAGTTGGCGCAAGGTCACGTTGCTGCCGGCGGCGCGGAAGGAAAGCTCCTGATGACGCGGCGCGGTTTCTGATTTGTCGCCGGGAAACACTTCGCGCACGGGGCCGCCCGCCAAGGCTTGCGCGGGAACAAAACTCGCGCTCGGCGGCGTCTCCAACGCGCCGTCGTACACCGAGCCATCCGCGTCCACCAAGCGCACGGTCGTGCCGCGTTGCTCGATGACGAAGTCGTTCAGCACGAGCACCGGCTCCGCAAGGGCAGGGGCCGTGAGCGTCTTGGTGCGCGCCACATCCTTGGCGTTATCGGCTAGGCGGTAAAACCGGGTGGGCGCGTCGTCGCTCTTGGCCGCCGCTCCGCTGGCGGAGATCGCGGCGCGCGACTGCGGCTCCGACGCAATCGCCGGGGCAGCGACGGCGGCGATATCAGAGAGGTCGGAGCGCATGCCGCGCGCGCGGGATTCCGGCGCGCTGTTCTGCGCTTGGAACGCGGCATCAGCTTCCTTCATCCGCTTGGGCTCGTTGTTCGCGTAAGCGAGCGCGCCGCCCAAAGCCTGTCCGGCTTGATTTTGATAACGGTCGGCCACATTGGCTGCGGCCTGGCCAGCGGACGCCATGTTCTGCCCTGCGGCATTGGCGTAATTGAACGTCTGCTGATTGCGCCCGTCGGGCTTCGGCGCATCCGTCGCGATGGCTCCGTAAGACTTCTGCGCGACGGGCGCGAGCGAGAGCGTGGTGTCGTTGGCCAACTGACTGGCCGCGCTGAGTTGCTCCTGATACGCGGCCACGCTGCTGTTCTTCGCCAGTGCGTCCACGACCGTCATTTTGTCCGCCGCGATTTTTCCGGCGTCGTTGTCCGCTTTTGGTGAAGTGGTGGCGGCGAGCAAGGTCACGGGCTGCGGCCCGGGCGCGGCCGCTGTCATCGCCAATTCTTTCTCCGCTTTCGGTGCGGCTACGAAATTGCGCGAACCTTCCTGACCGGCCAGTTCCGATTTCCTCACCGGCATCTCCGCGCGCGCGAACTGCATCGCGTGCCGGTCGAGCTGGTTGTGCCACAAAATCCACGAGCCGGTGATGACCACTACCGCCGTCGTGCCGATGGCGATGCGCCCGCTCCACGAATTCAACCACGAGAACCAGCCGCGCGATTTCGCCGCCGACTCTTTCGCGCCCAGCGTCCGCGCGACCTCGCCCTGCAACATCTGCCGCGTGGCCGGATGCAGCGCGAAATCACCGCCCTGGGCGCGGCGTTCCTTCGCATAGCGCTGGAGCCGTTCCTCGGACTGGTTTGGCGTTTCTTCGGGCATTGTTTGTTAGACGGACATTGTCTTTTTTGTCTCCCGCAAATCTTTGACCTGCGGAAAGTATTTCGTCGCCACGCCTTCGAGTTTGTCGAGGCATTTGCTCAGGCGCGAACTCACGGTCTTCGCGTTCAAATTCAATTCGGCTGAAATCTCCTCGTAACTGAGGTCCGCGAAGTAGCGCAGTTCAATCACCTCGCGGCACGGCCCGCCCAGTTCCTCCAAGGCTTGCGTGATGAGTCCCGCGTCCTCGAAGTGCATCAGCGCGCGGTCCGGGCCGGGCGCGGCGCTCGGCGGGTCGAGCGTGAAGCCGTCCGCCTCGCCGTTCAGCGGCGCGTCGAGCGAGAGCGTGCGCTGGCCGCCGCCACGTTTGGCCGCGCGCTGCTTCTGGAGATAATCATGCGCCTTGTTCGCCGCGATGCGATAGAGCCACGTCTGGAACTGGCAGTTCCCCTGAAACGTCCCGAGGCTCTTGATGACGGTGAGAAATGTTTCCTGGCAAATCTCCTCCACGTCCTCCGCGTTGAAGCTGGAGCTGACCTGGAAAATGAAACGCCCCGCCGCCGCGTAATGGGCATCGAACAGTTCATCCCAAGCCGCCGCCTCGCCGCGCAGGCAGCGAGCAAGCAGTTGGGACTCGGCGTTCATCGGCGGGAAATTAGGACAAGCCTGCGCGTTTGGCGAGTGCGGTGAACGTGGGGCGGGCGACGACGCTTGCTGCCAGCGCATGGCCACGCGTTGTCATGTGCTGAGGCTTATG
>JANOAY010000487.1:0-3448 GCA_031411375.1 Pedosphaera sp.
CTCGCACACATCGGCGGCAAGTGTCCCGCGTGCGGCGGCTCCGTGGCGCGGGAAACAATTGCCGATGGCGAGGCCGAAGTGGCCTGGCGTTGCCAGAACGTGGCCGGCTGCCCCGCGCAGAAAATGCGCCGCGTGGAATACTTCGCGCAGCGCAAGAACTTGGACATCGAATCGCTCGGCGGCATCGTCGCCGAGAAGCTCGTCGAGCGCGGACTGGTCAACGAACCGCTCGATCTGTTCAACCTCACCATCGAGCAACTCGGCAAACTGAACCTCGGCCCGGACGACGAGCCGCGCATCTTCGGCGAGAAGAACGCGACGAAAGTGATCGAGGCGCTGGAGCGCGCCAAGCAGGCTCCCCTGCACCGGTGGCTCCACGCGCTGGCCATTCCCGAAGTCGGCGAGACCACTGCCTGGCAACTGGCGCAAGTCCACGGCTCGCTCGCCGAACTCGCCACCTCCGCCGTGCTGCGCGACATCCGTGATCTCGGCGACAAGGAAACCGAGCGCGCCGAGATTTCCCCGCGCTCCCGCAAGAATGCACCGAAGACCGACGAGGAACGCGCCGCGCGACAGAAACGCCACGACGAACTGGCGGAAGAAATTAAAACCATCGAAACACGTCTGGAGGCCAGCGGCACCCAGTCCGCGCTCGCGGAAGTCGGCCCCGTCGCCAGCGCGTCCGTGCTGAACTTCTTCGCGTCCGACAACGGGAAGAAAATTCTCCAGCGCCTGCAAGAGTTGAGCATCAACCCGGCCGGCACCGTGGCGAAACCCGCCGCGACTGATTCTCCAAAGTCGCTCGCCGGAAAGGCCTTCGTCCTCACCGGCACGCTCCCCACGCTCTCCCGCGACGCCGCTTCGGCGCTCATTCGCGAGGCGGGCGGCAGCGTCAGCGGCTCCGTGAGCAAGAACACGAACTACTTGCTCGCAGGCGAAGAGGCTGGTTCCAAACTGGACAAGGCGCGCGCGCTGGGTGTCGCCATTCTCAGCGAGGAAGAGTTTCTGAAACTACTCGGTGGCGCGAAGGCACCGATCTCTAACGCGCAGACGTCTTTGCTCTGAGTTGTGAACCACGCCCCCGCTACCTGCCCCGAGTGCGGTTCAAATCTATTCAAGGATGACGACAGCCGCACCTTGCCACGCTGCGAGAATCCTGACTGTCCAACCGAAGTCCGCGCACGGCTGGCCCGCTGGTGCGCGCCGGAGGCGATGGACATCGCAGGCGCGGACGACCAGTTGCTCGCGCAACTGGTAGCGCACGGGCTGGTGCTGGACGTGGCAGATTTTTACCGGCTCAAGTTCGGCGAACTGATGGAACTGGAGGGCATGACCGACGTGCGGGCGAAAGATTTTCTCGCCGCCGTCGCCGCGAGCAAGACACGCGACTGGTGGCGGGTGCTCGCGGGACTTGGCATTCCACAGGTGGATGCGGACATGGCGCAATCGCTGGCGACTTCGTTCAAGAATCTCGACGATCTGGCGGGAGCGCCGCTCGCATGGCTGACCGCAAGCGCCGACGAAGCGGTGGCGCAGAGCGTCACCCGCTGGTTCAGCGAACGAACAAACCGCAAGGTGATTCAACGGCTGGGGAAGGCGGGACTTTTTAACCGCTAATGGACGCTAATAAACGCTGATAAAAAATTCCATTAGCGGTTATCAGCGTCCATTAGCGGTTTGAAAGTTTCCCCTCAGAGCCGCTTGCGGTCGTACCAATAAACTCCCGCGCCCAGCTTCACATGCTGGAGCTTCGGGCTGCATAGCGGGTCGGTGTCGGAGAGAATGCGTGGGAGATAAATGCCGCGCTCGCCGTCCGCGTCGCTGTCGAGGAGGAGATACGCACCGTCCGGCTCGGCGAACACATCAAGCGGTTGAAAGGCGCGGGCCGATTCCGGCCACTGCTCCTTCGCCACCGCGCTCACTCCGCCGCGCGCGAAACCTTCGCGACACACGACGAGGGTTTCCTTCCGCAATGGCTCCGCGCCAACTTTCTGCACCGTGCGGCGGGCTTGGGAAACTTCACCGCAGCCGCAGAGAAAAAAGCCGGCGAACACCGCCAGCATGAGGCGGGGAAAAGCGCCCCGGTTCATTGCGCCTTCACCGGGCCGGGCGTGGGAGCAGGCGCAGGCGCGGGCCGTCCGAGCAGCGTGCGGAGCCGGGCCATTTCCTCCGGCCCCAGGCCGCTGTCCGGCGCGAGCATCTGATCGGCCACGAAGTTGTAAATCTCGCCCACGGTCGGAATCGCAATGCGGATGTTGCCCTGGGTCCGCTTGTTGTAGGCGGCATACAGCTCCTGCGCGCGTCGCAGATACTCCTGCGCGTCCTCGGTCTGGCCGTCCAGCTCCGCACGAAATGAATTCACGATGAACGCCTGCATCAGTCCGGCCATGTAGGCCTGCCGCTGATCCACGGTCTGCATCTCCGCGCGAATGACGGCATACTCCGCGAGCGTCACGTCGGCGGGCAGGGATTCGGGAAACTTCTGGCGCAGCGTGCGCAGCCAAAGCTCCGCGTCGCGCGTGCGGTTCACGATGTAATACTGATACGGCACGTCGCGCAGGAAATTCCGATACGCCTTGGTGATGCCGTTGGTCAGGAAGGCCGGCGAGTTCGTGATCTGCTCCTGAAACGCCGCGTCCACCTTGGGAATGATTTCCAGATTCGGCAGCATTCTGGGCGGCGCGTTGGAACTCAGTACCAGCCGCCCGCGCTGGAACGAGAGATTCATGCTCTGGTAAATCGCCGTGCGCAGCTTCCGCACGTCCTCGTCCTTGCGCGCTTTGTCCAGGCCCACGCTGGCCCAGTAAATCGCGTGCGCCTCCGGCAGCCGCCAGTCGAGCGGACCGTAGCGCTCGTTGATCGCGCGCATCTTGAGCGGGTCCATTTTGTATTTCTCGCGCAGCACGCGCGCCTGCTCCTGCTGCAACGGGGTCTGCGGATTGATCAGTCCGTCGAAGCGTCCGCCCACGCCTTGCAGGACTTGCATCATCTCGCTGGCCCACGCGGCTTTGTAGTAGAGGTTCGCATCGTCCAGGTTCTGGCCCATCTTGAACTGGAACATCCACGCGAGATCGCCGTAGAGCATGGGCTGGTCGGGGTTGAAGCGGATGGCGTCGTCGCGCAGCAGCTCGATGCCGCGCTGCACCCAGCGCCAGCGGTCGGCGTGATCGGGAAATTTCACCGAGATGTTAAAGGCCATGTTCCACGCCTGCACCGTCCAGACGGTGGTGATGTGCGGTTCCAGTTTCGTAATCCAGTCGGCGAGCTGCACCATCTCGAAATACTTGCCGTCCTCCTGCAACTGCGTGCTGCGAATCCACAGCGCGTTCGCGATCAGCCCGCGAAAGCCGCCGAGCACCTGCGTGGTGAGCGCGAGGACGGGCGGCGCGTTCTCCAGCGGCTCCAGGCGCGTGATGCCGAGCGCGCCCCGCTCGCGATTGAGCACGGG
>JANOAY010000488.1:0-6045 GCA_031411375.1 Pedosphaera sp.
GCTCAAGACCTTGCTCGACCGTCCGAATCCCGTGCCGATGTCGCGCTGGCTGATGCTCGGCGCGCTCGACCCGCAAGAGTGGCAGCCCATCATGGGTGCGCGCTGGAGCCGCAAGGCCGGGCGCATCCAGGTCGAGAGCGCAGGCGATGGCTTCGGCGGACGCGCGCTGTGTCTGTGGCAAAAGGAGGTGCCGCCGCTGCCCTATGAACTTTCCGTGACCGTGAAGCTCGATGACGAATCAGGCGCGGCAGGACTCGCCTTCGCGTCGGACGGCGGCGACCGGCACTACGGATTTTATCCCACGGCGGGGCAGATGCGCCTGACGCGCTTCGACGGGCCGGACGTGTTCTCGTGGAACATTCTCAAGGAGTTCAAGTCGCCGCACTACCGGCCCGGCGATTGGAACACGATTCGCGTGCGCGTGGAGACAAACCGTATTCTCGGCTACTTGAATGATGAACTGGTGATGACCTCGAACGACACCGCTTGGCGCGCGGGCCGCGTTGGTTTGGCAAAATTTCGCGACACGAAAGCGCAGTTCAAAAACTTTTCTGTTGGAAAGCGAACTTTGCCCGAACCGCGTCAGCTCATTTTCATCCCCGCGCGCACCAACACCGCCCCGCGCACCGATGCCGAGTTCTTGTCTGAACTGTCGTTCTCGGGAGGCACGGCACGGGGCGCATTGCTCACACAAGCGAAACAGCTGGAGCAGCAGGCGCAACAAATGCGTCGCGTTGCGTTGCAAGTCCACGCCCGTTCCGTGGAAAAAGAACTGGTCAAGGTGTTGGATGCTCCTGAGCAAAAGATTGATCTCTTCCACGCCGCACTGTTGGTCGCGAAACTCGATCAGCCCGAACTCGACGTGGAAGCCTATCGCGCCGAACTCGCGCGGCTCGCGGAAGAGTTGAAGCGGCAAGTCCCGGCCAGCGCTTCCGAGACGAACAAGGTCGCCGCGCTCTCGAAGTTCCTTTTCACCGACCAAGGCTTTCACGGCAGCCGCACGGATTTCTACAACCGCGCCAACAGCTACATGAATGAGGTGCTCGACGGCCGCGAGGGACTGCCCATCACGCTCTCCGTCCTGTGGCTGGAACTGGCGCGGCAGCTCGACGTGACGAATGTCGCGGGCGTGCCGTTGCCCACGCGCTTCATGGTGCGATTCGCGCCGCGCGAAGGTGGTGAGCAAATTATTGATGTGTTCGATGGTGGTAAATTGCTGACGCGCGGCGACGCGGTGGAACTGGTCGCGGACAACGTGGACAGGATTGGCGAGCGAGATTTCGCGCCCGCGAAGAAGCGCGACATCATTGCGCGCATGTTGAAAAACTTATTCGGCATCGCCCAGCGCGAGGGCAGCGCGGCGGACACGTTGCGCTATCTCGACGCCATTCTCGCGCTCAAGCCGGACTCTGTTCCCGACCGCTTGGAACGCGCCCGAACCCTGATGCAGCGCGGCGACAACGCGGCGGCGAAGGAAGACTTGCGCTGGCTGCTCGACCATCAGCCTGAAGGCGTGGACCTTGAACGCCTCAGCGAACTCTACCGCTCGTTGTGATATGAACCACCCGCCCATCAACGTCTTCGACCTGTGGGTCGTGGAATACAGCGAGAGCGCGCAGGAGTTTGCCGTGAAGAAATTCGGCGGCGCGCTGGAGCACAATCTCCACACCTTCCTGCACAGCCACCCGAACGACCGCGTGATTCTGGCCTTCGCCTTCTCCGAGGAACTCGCCGAAGACATGCGCGGCGCGTTCGATTGCCGCGCGGATCGCACGAAGCCTTTCACGCCCGGGCACATTGAAACGATCAAGGAATTGCTCCAGGCGGCGGCGCAGCGGTATGAGTGAAGTGACCTTTGGCTTGGAACGCCGGTCTCCGACCCGGCGTAATTGCCGGTGTGCGAACGGGCCGGGTCGGAGACCGGCGCTCCTAATCCAACTTCGACGCCGTGAATTTTTCGCTCGGGCGTGATGTCCATTCAACCACTCATGCGCCGGTCGCAAATCATTATTGCCTGCGTGCTCCTCGCTCTCTCCGACGCGGGGCGCGCGGCGTCCGCGCCTGGCGCGGTTTCGTTTCGCAATGATGTCGTGCCCGTTCTCTCCAAAGCGGGATGCAGCGCCGGCACCTGTCACGGAAACAAATATGGCAAGGGCGGGTTCAAGATTTCGCTGCGTTCGCAGGAGCCGGATTTGGATTTGATCTCCGTGACGCGTGATGCCTCGGGGCGGCGCGTGAATCTCATGGACGCCGACCACAGCCTGCTGCTGCTCAAGGCCACCACGCAGGTGCCGCACGAGGGCGGGCTGCGCTTCAAGCACCAGTCGGAGGAATATCGCATCCTGCGCGACTGGATCGCGGCGGGTTGCCCGGATGATTCTGACAAAGCCCCGAAGCTCCAGCGCCTCGAAGTCACGCCGCTCACGCAAGTGCTCACCGAGCCGAAGCGCGAAGTGCAGCTCAGTGCGAAGGCGTTCTTCGCCGACGGCGCCACGCGCGATGTGACCTCGCTCGCCGTGTACGAGCCGGCGAACAATCTCGTGAAGGTGTCGCACGATGGACTCGTGCAGAGCGACGGCCCCGGTGAAACGACGGTGCTGGTGCGCTTCCTCGAACAGCAGTTGCCGGTGCGCCTCGCGTTCATTCCAGCGCGGCCAAATTTCAAGTGGAGCGCGCCCCGCGAGAACAACTACGTGGATAAACAGGTCTTCGCGAAGCTGCGCTCGCTGCGCGTGAATCCCTCCGCGCTCGCGAGCGACACGGTTTTTCTCCGCCGCGCGCATCTCGACTTGATCGGCCTGCTGCCGACGGCGGACGAGGCTCGTGCGTTCCTCGCCGACTCGCGCAAGGACAAGCGCGCGCGGCTCATCGACTCCTTGCTGGAGCGCAACGAGTTTGCCGAATTCTGGGCGCTGAAATGGGCCGACCTGTTCCGCAACGAGGAGAAGACAATTGACCGCAAGGGCGTGCAGGGTTTCCACGGTTGGATCACCGCGGCGCTGCGCGAGAATCAGCCGGTCGATCAATTCGTGCGCGAGATCATTGCCGCACGCGGCAGCACCTATCTGAATCCGCCGGCGAATTATTATCGCGCGCTCCGCGATCCCGTGACGCGCGCCGAGGCCACGGCGCAGGTTTTTCTCGGCGTGCGCCTGCAATGCGCGCAGTGCCACAACCATCCCTTCGACCGCTGGAGCCAGGATGATTACTACGACTGGGCCGGCCTGTTCTCGCGCGTGAGCTACAAAGTTTTGGAGAACAAGCGCCGCGACAATCTCGACTCGCACGAGTTCATCGGTGAGCAAGTCGTCTATCTCGCCGAGGAAGGCAAAGTGACCAACGTGCGCACCGGCCAGCCCGCGCAGCCGCGCTTTCTCGGCGCCGCCAAACCGCTGGCGAAGGACGAGGACCCGTTGCGCGAACTCGCGTCGTGGGTCACGGCCAATCCGCTGTTCGCGAAGTCGCAGGTGAACCGCGTTTGGTTTCATCTGATGGGCCGCGGTCTCGTGGACCCGATTGATGATTTCCGTCCGACGAATCCCGCGAGCCATCCCGAGTTGCTCGATCAGTTGGCGAAAGATTTTGCCGCGCAGAAGTTTGATCTGCGCTGGCTCATTCGCACGGTGATGAATTCGCGGGTCTACCAGCTCGCCGCCGAACCGAACGACACGAACGCGGGCGATGAGGTGAATTACTCGCACGTCCTGCCGCGCCGCCTGACCGCCGAGCAGTTGCTCGACTCGCAACACGAAGCGCTGGCTGTGCCCGCGAAGTTCACCGGCTATCCGGTCGGGATGCGCGCGGGGCAGTTGCCGGGCGTGGAGGCGGTGCGGTTGCGCGAGAAACGCAAATCAAGCAGCGACACGTTCCTCACGCTCTTCGGCAAGCCGATGCGCCTGCTCAGTTGCGAGTGCGAGCGTTCCAGCGAGACGACCATGAGCCAGGCGTTCAACCTGGTGAGCGGGCCGGAGATCAACGAGCTGCTGTCCGCGCCGGACAATCGCATTCAGAAACTCATCGCTGCTGGAAAAGACGGGCGCGAGATCATCGCGGAACTTTACTGGCACATCCTGAGCCGTCCGCCGGCGCAGGCGGAGTTGCTAGAATTCTCCGCGCGCGGCGAAAAGGCCGAGAGCCAGCGCAAAGCGTACGAGGACATTGCGTGGGCGCTGCTGAACGCGAAGGAGTTTATCTTCCGTCCGTGAGCTGGAGTACACACGGAGCGCGGGTTTTCAACCCGCAGCAACGTCCGCAAGCACGAGGACACAGAAACTTGCGAAGGCTGCTCTCCCTCACACGTTGCTGCGGGTTGAAAACCCGCGCTCCGGCTGCACCCAACAAATCCCCGCTTGAACACCTGCGCGGTTTCTTCGTCAATCCGCTCGTGCTACGCCCGGCCCTGCTCGTCCTGCTGATGCTCGCCTGCGCGCGGGCCGCTACCACTTACACGCCGTCCGCCGCCGAGCCGCCGCCGGTCGCGCGCGAGTTTCGCGGCGCGTGGGTCGCGGCGGTCAACAACATTGACTGGCCCTCGAAGAAGACGCTCACCACCGCGCAGCAACAGTCTGAGTTGCGCGCCATTCTCGACCAATGCGCCGCGCTCAAACTCAACGTCGTCATCCTCCAGGTGCGCCCCGCGTGCGACGCTCTTTACGCCTCGAAGCTTGAACCGTGGTCCGAATATCTCACCGGCACGCAGGGCCAGGCGCCGAATCCGTTCTGGGATCCGTTGGAGTTTGCCGTGCGCGAGGCGCATCAGCGCGGGCTGGAACTGCACGCGTGGTTCAATCCCTTTCGCGCGCGCCATTCCACGGGCGACAAAACTTCTAACGCCGCCAGCCACATCAGCCGCACGCGCCCGGAACTGGTCAAAACCTACGGCAAGCATCTCTGGCTCGACCCCGGACTTCTGGAAGTTCACGACTACTCCGCGCGCGTCATCCTCGACGTGGTGCAGCGCTACGACCTGGATGGCGTTCACGTTGATGATTATTTTTATCCGTACGTGGAAACCAACTCGCTCGGGAAAATAGCCTTCCCCGACGACGCCAGTTTCAGCGCGTATCAAAAGACCGGCGGCAAACTCGAACGCGGCGACTGGCGGCGCGACAACGTGAACCGTTTCATCGCGCGCCTGTATCGCGACGTGAAAGCCGCCAAGCCGTGGGTCGAGGTCGGCATCAGCCCCTTCGGCATCTATCGCCCCGGGTTTCCCGCGCAGATCAAGGGCTTCGATCAATACGCGTCCATTTACGCCGACCCGCGCGCCTGGCTGGCCAATGGCTGGCTGGATTATCTCGTGCCGCAGCTCTACTGGCGCATTGATCCGCCCGCGCAAAGTTTCCCTGTGTTGCTCAAGTGGTGGACGGAGAACAACCCCAAGCAGAAACAAATCGTCGCTGGGATCAACACCACGGCCATCGGCGCCGCGACGAATTACACCGTGAGCGACGCGGGCAACAAAGGCTGGCCCGCCGGAGAAATCGTCCGGCAGATTCAGCTCACCCGGCAGCAAAGCGGCATCGCTGGACACGTTCATTGGAACATGGGCGCGCTGATGAAAAACAAAGGCGGCGTGGCCACGCACCTCGCGCGCGAGGAATACAAACTGCCTGCGCTCGCGCCGGCGGCGCGCAGCGGCCCGGCGCTGGGTCAGCCCGCCCTCGCCGCCGTCAGTCGCGGCGAGGCCGTGCGCTTCCAATGGTCGGCGGCGGCGGGCGAGACGGCGCGCTTCTGGATTCTACAGACCCGGCGCGGCGCGGCGTGGCAGACCGCGATTCTGCCAGGAAACCATTTCTCCCGCGAATACTCCACTCCGCCCGACGCGGTCTCCGTGCGCGCTGTGGACAAGTTCGGGCAGACGGGCCGCGCGCGTGTCGTGGCGCGCTAAAAAACCTGCGCGCAGCGCAGCCGGCGTCCGGTAGGGCCGCGTTGCCGCGCGGCCCCATCTAAACCCGAAGAACCAGCGCAGCGTTGTTCTTCGCTCCCGCTCCGCCTTGCACCCGAGGGGGAAAATATGGGGCCGCGCGCCACGCGGCCCTACCG
>JANOAY010000489.1:0-2995 GCA_031411375.1 Pedosphaera sp.
CCGCTGGTGCGGACGCCCAGCGATTTCGGCGTGCGGGCGGAACTGCCGGCGAATCCTGAACTGCTCGATCATCTCGCGGCGCAGTTCATGGCCGAGGGCTGGTCGCTCAAGAAACTGCACCGCACGATGATGCTCTCCGCCGCCTACCAGCAAAGCAGCGATGAGAACACAGCGATGGCGAAGATTGATCCGGCGAATGATTTCGTCTGGCGGCAGAACCGCCATCGCCTCGACTTCGAGGCCATGCGCGACACGTTGCTCACCGTCTCGGCGAAACTTGACCCCACAATGGGCGGCAATGCGGTGGACATCACGACCGAGCCGTACGCCACGCGGCGCTCGGTGTATGCGTTTATCGAGCGGCAGAATTTGCCCGGCCTGTTTCGCACCTTCGACTTCGCCAGCCCGGACGCGACGAGTTCGGGGCGCTTCTACACGAGCGTGCCGCAGCAGGCGTTGTTCCTGTTGAACAGTCCGTTCGTGGTCCAGCAGGCGCAGGCGTTTCTCGCGCGACCGGAGGTGAAGTCGGCGACGGACGACGAGCAGCGGATCAAGGCCCTTTACCTCGCCGCCTTTCAGCGCGCGCCGGAGCCGGAGGAAATTCAACTCGGGAAGCAATATATCACGACGAAGCAGCTCGCGACGAACACCACGGGCGAGATGCCGACGTGGCAATATGGCTACGGCGCATTCGACGACGCGACGGCGCGGGTGACGAAATTCAAACTGCTGCCGCACTACACCGGCGCGGCGTGGCAGGGTGGAAAAGATTTGCCCGACGCGAAAACAGGCTGGGTGATTCTGAACGCCGAGGGCGGGCACGCGGGCGACGATCTCCAGCGCGCGGCCATCCGCCGCTGGCGCGCGCCGCGCGATGGCGCGGTGAAAATCACGGGACGTCTTGTGCATTCCACCGACAGCGGCGACGGCGTCCGCGGACGCGTCGTCAGCAGCGCGAGCGGCAAACTCGGCGAATGGACGAGCCACAACACCAAAACGACCACCAACGTGGAGCGCGTGGAAGTGAAGCGCGGCGACACCGTTGATTTCGTCGTGGACTGCCGGGCGAGCGTAAATTCTGATTCCTTCACCTGGGCGCCGACCCTTCGCTACGCCGGCGTCGGCGAGGGCAAGGACGCCGAGAAGTGGAGCGCCAAGGCGGACTTCAGCGGCCCGCGCAAGGAGTTCAAGCCGCTCACGCCCTGGGAACGCTACGCGCAGGCGCTGCTGCTCTCGAACGAACTGATGTTCGTGGATTGATTGAAAGTGGAGCCGCAGTCCCAAAGCCTGCGGCGTCACTTTCCATCCCGCCTTCTCCAATCGGCCCGCTTGATCCTCGCACTCTTTGCCTTCACTCTCTCTCCGACTTGAAAAAAATGCCTCGCCCCGAGATTCCACGGAAGACGATCTATCGTCTCTCGGTTTATTTGCGCTGCCTCCAGCGGCTCAAGGCGAATGACATCCGCACTGTCTCCAGCGAGGCGCTGTCGAAAGTCGCGGGTGTGAAGCCGACGCAGCTTCGCAAAGACCTCACCTACTTCGGCCAGTTCGGCACGCGCGGCCTCGGCTACGACGTGGATCAGCTCACGAAGATGATCACCGACCTGCTCGGCACCAGCAGCTTGCAGCCGGTCGTGCTCGTGGGCGTCGGCAACATGGGCACCGCGCTGCTGTCCTATCGCGGGTTCCAAGAAGAAGGATTTGAAATCGTCGGCGCGTTCGATGCAGACGTGAAACGTTTGCGCGAGAAGAAATTGCCCGTCCCCGCGCACGGCATGGATGAGCTGGCGGAGATCATCCGCACGCAACATGTGAAGATGGCCATCATCACCGTCCCAGCCATGTCTGCGCAGGAGGTCACGAACACGCTGGTGGACGCGGGCATCACCGGCATCCTGAACTTCGCGCCCATCGTGCTCGTGGTGCCGGAGGACGTGATGGTGAGCAACGTGAACCTGGCGATGGAACTGGAGAGCCTGAGCTACTTCATCCAAGGCTGAACGCGGTGAAGCAAGTTTTTTCATTCCAAGTTCTCCGCGACGCGCCCGCGTTGCTCGCTGCGGGCATTTTCGCCGGCTGCGCGGGAAAAACTTATTCGCCGCTCGCGCCTTCCGCACCGGCCACAGCGGTCTCTTCCACTCCCGCCACTCCACCGGCGCCCGCACCGGTCAAGCCCGCTGCGCCGGAGGTGTTCACGCTGCATCAGGAGCCGGCGCCCGTGCTCGGGCTGGACAACATCAGCGCGGAACCGATGCCCGTGCCGCGCGTGACGAGCACCGTGGCACCGCCCAAGCCGCGCGTGACCTTCGGGCGCGGCTGGGTGCCGTTGCGGACGTTCTGCGAGCGCGCCGGACTCGGAGCGCCTGAGGAAATCGCGGCGGGCAGCGCGGTTGTCTTCCGTCTGCCCACGCGCAGCGGTTGGGCGAAACTCACCGTCGGCACGCGCCTCGCGCAATGGAACGGCGCGGCGCTCTGGCTCGGCTTCGCGCCGCAAATGATCCACGGCGAACCGCACGTCAATGCGCTCGACGCGGAGAAAACTTTGCTGCCGCTCGCTGAACCGGCGACGGCTTTCTCACTCGCGCATCGCACCATCGTTCTCGATCCCGGCCACGGCGGGGCGGATGTCGGCACGCGCGACGCGCAGCATCGGAATGAAAAAGATTTCGCGCTCGATTGGGCACTGCGCACCGAGCGGCTCTTGACGAACGCGGGCTGGAAAGTTTTTCTGACCCGGCGCGGCGACGTGGACCTGTCGCTGGCCGACCGCACCGCCTTCGCCGACCGCGTGCAGGCCGACCTGTTCGTCAGCCTGCATTTCAATTCCACGTTTCCACAGACGCAGGCGTCGGGCATCGAGACGTATTGCCTGACGCCAACCGGCATGGCCTCCACGCTGGCGCGCGGTTTCGCAGATGACGAGCGCGCGGTCTTCCCGAACAATTCGTTTGACGCCGCGAACGCCGCCTGGGCGTTTCGCCTGCACCGCGCGCTG
>JANOAY010000490.1:0-2772 GCA_031411375.1 Pedosphaera sp.
GGTTCTGCGCGCCCATGCTGGCGATGTGCAGGTAGCCGACCTTGCCGCCGCTCTTCGACTCGACGTAATCGCGCGTCTGCTCGGTGCGGTTCAGATAGTTCAACTCCGTCCATTCGCCCGAGGTAAGCGCCTTGTATTTCACCGTGCGCGCGCCGGACTTCTCGCCGTTCGTGCTGACGAGAAATTCGAACTCACGATCCGCCCGGTCGTTGATCAGCTTGTAGAGATTCTCATTCAGCGAAACGTCGTCGCCATTGATCGCGAGAATGGTTTCGCCCGGCTCAATGCGCGTCTTGTCGTACGAGCCCGGCACGCCGTGCGGCACGGTCTTCACTTTCAAGCCCGGCCCGGCGAAAGCGTAATCAAACGTCAGCCCCAGATGCGGCGTGCTCGGGCCGGTGATCGCTTCCTTGTTCGTGCCGGCGTTCACTTCCGCGTGCGAGGTTTCCAGTTCACCAATCATCGAGTTCAACAGGCCGGCGAACTCATCGCCCGTCTCCACCGCGTCGAGCAGCGGCTCGTAGCGCGCACGAATCTTCGACCAGTCGCGCCCGTGAAAATTCGCGTCGTAAAAACCGCGCTGATACGAGCGCCAGAGCTGCGTGAACGCCGCCAGCCGTTCCGCGCGGATGTTCCGCTCCCACTCCGCCGTGAACGTCGCCTTCTCCTCCTTGCCGCCGCTCAACGCCATGCTGAACAGCTCGCCGCCGCTCGTGTAGAATGCCTTCTTCCCGTCCTTGCTCACGCGCAACTGCGACTTGCCCGCGCCGGTCGTGACCTTCTTAAAATCTTTTCCATCGTAACCAATCGAGCAGACATCGCCCTCACTGATGAAAACAATCAGCCCCTCAGAGGTGACTTGCAGCGAACTCGACGGCGACTGGGACGCGAACTTGCGGATGCGCCGGTGAATGTCCTCGAACTCGATCTTCACCGTCACCGCGTTCGTCGGTTTCACGAATTTCAAATCCGTGTCGCTCACGCGAACTTCCTCGCGCGTCAGCGGCAGCACGTAGAGTCCGTTGCCGTCGCGGTTGCTCTGGAAGAAAAGATATTTGCCGTCCGGAGACCACGCGGGCTGCCCGTGGAAGGCGTAGAGCTTCGTGATGTTCTGCGGCTGGTTCGAACCGTTGGCGGCGATGATCCACAGATTCCACGCCTTGCTCTCGCCGCGATGCGAGTAGCAAATCCAGCGCATGTCCGGCGACCACTCGAATTCCCCGCCGCCCTGATTGCGCCACTGCGGGCCGGGCACGCTCACGAGCTTTTTCACTTCCTTGTTCGTCAGCGTGAGCGTGTAAAGACCGCCGTCGGGACCAGTGACCCAGAAGCCGAGCGTGCTGCCATCGGGCGAGACTTTCACCTTTTCCACATCGCTGTCGCGTTTCCAGAGCGGCGTGACCTTGCGCGTCTTCACGTCCATCTCGTAAATGCGCGTGTAGAACTCACGGTCGGAGGTGAAATAAATTTTCTTCCCGTCCTTCGACCACGAGAAATCAGAATCATCGCCCGCCCAGTCGGTGAGTCGCGTCGCATACTCGGCGCTCTTGGCCGCGATGCCTTTCGGCTTCTCCAGCGGAATCGTCCAAATCTCGCCCTGCAATCCGAAGGCAAATGTCTTCCCATCCGGCGACGGCTCGGCCTCGGTCACGCCCGTGGTCTGCTTCTCGCGGCGGCGCGTCGTTTGTTTTTCATCAGCGGCGGCGAGGAGTTTTAATTTTTGCGGCTCGGTCTCGCCCTTCTTCAGCAAATACAAATCCGCGCCGTACTCGAAGGCGATGTCACCGCTCTTCGTTGCCACCGTCGGCGAGCGCACGGAGCCGCCGGTGAAAATGGTGAGCTGCTTGCGCGAACCATCTTCGTCGTAAATCCAGAGGTTCGGCGTGCGGCGTGGATTGTCGGCGAGCGGAGAAATCGTCTCGCCCAACGGCGTCGTCGAGGGCGTCAGTTCATCCACTGTGACCGTGAGAATTTTTCCATCCGGCAGATAGCGCGGCCAGAGATGTTGAAAGCCGTTCGTGGTCAGCGCGTGACGTTCACCGCTCTCCGCGTTGAGCAGCCAGAGTTGCGCCGCCGCCGAGCCTTGATAGCGCGGGCGCGTGAAGGGAAAACCGTAGCGCCCATACACCACCGTCTTCGCGTCCGGCGAGTAGTTCGGCGAATTGATGGTTGCGTAATCCTCGGTGAGCAGTCGCGTGCGCCCGTTGTTCACGTCGAGCGCGAAGAGCGAATAGTTCACCGTGTCGCGCTTGCTGGAGAAGAGCAGATACTTGCCATCCGGACTCCAGCCCGTCGGAACATCGCTGCCGGAGTGCCAGGTCAACTGTTTTGCCGCGCCGCCCTCGGCAGGAATGACGTAGATGTCTGAGTTGCCATTGCGCTTGCTGGTGAAAGCGATCCAGTTCCCGTCCGGCGAAAAGATCGGCGTGGTGTCGGATTCCAGATGCGAGGTGATCGGCGTAGCCCGTCCGCCGCGCGCGTCCGCGATCCAAATGTCGCCGCGATAAACAAACGCCAGCCGCCGGCCATCAGGACTGAGCGCCGGCTGCCGCGCGCCGATGATGGGCGCATTGGTGGGCGGCGGCAGTTGCGCGGAAAGAGTGAGTGCGAAGAAAACGACGGCGAGGCCGGACCAGCGCGACAGTTTCAAATTCATGGCAGTCAATGGACTGCGAAACTAGGAAAGCTGTTCACGAAAGCGAGCCAACAAATCGCCGGGCTGGCTCCGCTTGTCGTCCAATTATTTTTTCTTAACCGCGAAATACGCGAACC
>JANOAY010000491.1:0-2095 GCA_031411375.1 Pedosphaera sp.
GACTGCGGAAGCTTTTGCGGAGGTGTTGCGCGCGTGGAAACTCGTCGCGCATTTCCGCCGTTCGCGCGGCAAGGACATAGATGCGGCGTGCGGCCAGTTGCGGCGGCGGGTCGCAGCCGAGTGATGTGATTTTCCGTGGACGCTGCGGCGGGTTGGCGAAATGGTCTCGGGCGACATGCGAATCATGGCCCTCGACCACGGCACGCGGCGCATTGGCGTCGCGGTGTGTGATGAATTGAAAATCTTCGCCACGCCGCTGGAATACATTCCCGCCGACGACATGGAGAAAGTCATCGAGCGACTGCGGCAACTCATCCGCGAGAAGGAGGTGGAACTCATCCTCGTGGGGATGCCGCGCAACATGGACGGGACGCTCGGCCAAGCTGCGGAGAAGGTGAACGCGTTCATCGCCGCACTTCAACCGGCCATCACCACGCCGATCAAAAAATGGGACGAGCGGCTGACCTCCGTGATGGCGAACCGCGCGCTGCTCGAAGGCAACGTGCGCCGCGCCGACCGCAAGGAGAAGGTGGACAAGATGGCGGCGGCGATTTTGTTGCAGAGTTACCTGGACGCGCAGGGGTAGCGGAAGGAGCGCGGACCGCCGAGTCCGCAGCAAGCCGCGCGGTCGTGAGGTTCAAAAAATATTTTTACGCGCGCCGACACGCCGGCACTCGCTGCTTGTTGCGGACTGGAAATCGTTTCTGACACGAGACAGGAATGTCTCGGAACCTGCCGGCTGGAAAGCCGGCGTTACGCTGTAGCGCCGACATTCGTGTCGGCAGGTTGCGAGGCTTTCGAGCCTCGTGTTCCAGCGGCTGAATTTCTCCCGCCCGCTTCCGTCGAAAACGTCCACATGATTCAGATGATGTTCACGAAATTTTTCCGCCTGACGGTCGCGGCCTCGGCGCTGGCCGGCACGATGTTGATGGCGGCGGATGAGAAGCCCATCGCACCTGCCGCGAAGCCGGTGAAGAAGCCGGGCACCAAATGGGACTCGATGGAGCACGGGCCGTTTCTGTCGAGCCACCTAGACGTGACGCCGAAGATCAACAAGGCGGTGAGCCTCAATCTCGGCAATGGCGCTACTGTGGCGTTCGACACGGAGATGTGCCGGCTGGCGCTGGGCTGGACGGGCGGCTTCGTGAGGTTGCCGACGGGGCGCGACGGTCTGGAAGGGATGCCGAAGCCCGACAGCACGAACATCATTTTCACCACGCCCGCCGGGCCGGGTTGGGCGGATGCGGACGGGAATTTCACGGACGGTCGGCCGGAGTTCAAAGGCCGGAAGTACGGGCCGCTGCCGAAGGAGCACGCGAAGTGGAAGGGGATTTATCTGGATGGCAACACGGCGGTGGTGAGCTACACGGTGGGGAAGGCGAGTGTGTTGGAGCGAAACAGTTTCGTGAAAGACTTCACACCAAGTGCCGGCGTGTTCAAACGCGAAATCGAAGTGAAGCCGGGTGGTGAACCTGTGACCGCGATGATTTGCCAGGCGAACAAGGACGCCGTCATTTCACAGAAGCGCGTGATCATCAAATTAGGTTCCGAGGTGACGGTGATTGCGTTGCGCGGGGACGGGCAGTTGCAACTCACGACCAATCACGTAGTCACGCTCAACTTGAAGGGCGACGAGCAGTCGATGTCGCTGGTTTATTTTTGGCGCGGCCCGGCCGGTGAAGTCGCGGCCACGGAAAGTTTGCCGGGTAAAACGCGGAGCGGGGCGGACTATCTTGCCAGCACCGTGACCAAGCATCGTCCGCGCTGGGGTGCTCCCCTCCCGGTCCCCGGCAAACTCAACACGAACACGAGCCAGCCCTACGTCGTGGACACGCTCACGGTGCCGGAGAACAACCCGTTCAATTCCTGGATTCGTTGCAGCGGTCTCGACTTCTTCAAGGGCGGCACGCGCGCGGCCGTTTGCTCCGTCTCCGGCGACGTGTGGGTGATTGACAACATTGACGAGAAGCTGGACCGCGTGACGTGGCAGCGTTTTGCCACCGGACTTTTCCAGCCGCTCGGTTTGAAGATCGTCGAGGACAAGATCTATGTGCTCGGTCGCGATCAGATCACGCGCCTGCACGACTTGAATAAT
>JANOAY010000492.1:0-1679 GCA_031411375.1 Pedosphaera sp.
GCTGGCGGCGGGGGTGGCGAGTGGCTCGACGGGGCGAAGTTCGTCTCCGAATGAGCGGGTTGGTGTGGGCATCATCGGCGTGAGGAATCAGGGACGGTTGCTGGCCGGTGAGTTGGCGAAGTTGGCCGATGTTGAGGTGAAGTCGCTGTGCGATGTCGATGAGTCTCAGTTCGCTCCAGCGGTGCTGGCGGTGACTGAGGCGGGGCGGAAGGAGCCGACCACGGAGCGTGAGTTCCGGCGGTTGCTCGACGATCCGGCACTCGCTGCGGTGGTGATCGCGACGCCGGATCACTGGCATGTGCCGATGACGCTGCTCGCGCTGCAGGCGGGGAAGGACGTGTATCTCGAAAGTCCGGCGACGCACTCAGTCGAGGAAGGGACCTCACTGATTGAAGCGGTTCATAACGGAAGCCGCATCGTGCAGGTCGGGCTTCAGCAGCGGAGTGGCTCGCACTTTGAATCGGCCATTCAGTTTGTGCGGTCGGGGAAACTCGGGACGGTGCGGATGGCGAAGGCTTGGATCGTGCATCGCCGCAAGAGTATCGGCCGTCGCGCGGAGTGCGCGGCTCCGGAACAGGTGGACTATGCCGCGTGGCTTGGCCCCGCACCCGCGCGCGCCTTCCAACCGAACCGCTTCCATTTCAACTGGCGCTGGTTCTGGGACTACGGTGGCGGTGAGCTGGCTCATTGGGGCGTCCACATGCTGGACGTGGCTCGTTGGGGATTGAATGTTGAGGTGCCGCAGCGCGTCTCGGCGGTGGGAGGTAAGTACTCGTTCGACGACGACGCCGAGACGCCCGATGCGCTGTCGATCCAGTACGACTTCGGAGCGAAGTCGATTCTGTGGGAGCATCGGTTGTGGTCGTCGCACAGTCCGGAAGGTCGCAGTTCGGGCGTGGCCTTTCATGGCGACAACGGCACGCTGGTTGTGGACCGCGGTGGTTGGAAGGTTTACGACCACAAGGAGACTGTCACGGCCGACGCCTCCGATTTGCAGGCGGCTCATCTGCGAAACTTCCTCGACAGCGTGCGGTCTCGCGTGGCACCGGCCGCAGACATCGAAGTCGGTGTCGCGGCGAGCAATCTCTGCCACTGGGGCAACGCGGCGTATCGACTTGGTCGCGAGTTGGTGGTATCGGGCTGAGCCGATGCACGCCGTGGTATTGTCGAAGAGAAGCCTGACTCGCAAGTGAAAATGTTGGGAGACTCTTCTTCGCTGCGCGTCAGGCTTCGCTGCGGCAGCAAACGGCAGGACGGGCAGGAGTGCCCGTCCTACGAGACCGCAATCTGAGGAGTCGCGTCACCGTTGGCGACCGTTGGCTCGCGCACGTTGTTGACCGAGGCGCTGTATGGCGCTCGTACCGGTATCAAGCGAGTCGGCTCCTCCTGGTTGATAGAAGAAGTTCGACAGCCCGATCACGGCGGGGCCGAGCAGGAAGAGATAGACCGCTGGCATCAGACAAAGCACGGTGGGGAAGAGGAGGCGGAACGTCGCTTGGTTGCCCTTCTCGTCGGCGCGCTGACGGAGGCTTTCGCGCATGGTATCGCTGTAGGTGGTGAGGGCTTCCGAAATGCTCGTTCCCATCCGTTCGGTTTGAATGAGCAGCGAGGTGAACGAGTGGACTTCGGGCAGGTCTACGCGCTGAGCGTGTTCAAGCTCCCGCTCGTCGAGAAGATGG
>JANOAY010000493.1:0-2156 GCA_031411375.1 Pedosphaera sp.
CTCGTGGGTGAGCTATGGACTTGGATCGATCAACGAAAATCTCCCCGAGTATGTCGTGCTCGGCGTGCCCACGGGTGATTGCTGCGGCGGGGCGTTCACGCACGGCGCGGCGTATCTCGGGCCGGAGTATGGCGGTGTGCGGCTGAACGTGGATGCGAAGAAGCCGCTGGCTTTTATCAAGCCGCCGGAGGGTGTGACCCAGGAGGAACAGGCCGCGAACCTGAGTCTGCTCGGCAAGCTGAACAATCTCGCGGGCATTGATTATCCCGACGACAAGAATTTGCGCGCGCGCATCAAGTCCTACGAACTCGCGTTCCAGATGCAGACCTCGATTCCCGAGACGATGCAGCTTGAAAAGGAATCCGACGCGACGCGGAAGCTCTACGGGCTGGACAAGCCCGAGACGAAAGCCTTCGGCGAGCAATGTCTCGCGGCGCGGCGGCTCGTGGAGCGCGGCGTGCGCTTCGTGCAGTTGTTCCACGGCGGCGGTGGCGGCGGCGATTGGGACGCGCACTCCGAGATTAAATCGAATCACACCAAACTTGCGGCACAGGTGGACCAGCCAATTGCCGGACTGCTCAAGGACTTGAAGCAGCGCGGCATGTTGCAGGACACGCTCGTCGTCTTCGGCACCGAGTTTGGACGCTCCCCCGGCGCGGAAGGCACGGGGCGCGATCATCATCCACAGGCGTTCTGCGCGTGGCTCGCGGGCGCGGGCGTGAAGGGCGGCACAACCTACGGCGCGACGGATGAGATTGGTTTTCACTCGGCGGTGGATCGTCGCTACGTCACGGACATTCACGCCACCGTGCTGCACCTGATGGGCCTCAACTCGCACAAGCTCGAAGTGCCGGGGCGCAAGCGCCTCGACATGGATCACGGGGAGATGATCAAACAGATTCTGGCGTGAGGAGAGAGCGGTCGCTTCAGCGACGCTTTTAATCGTCCCCGTCTCCGACACCCTCCATCGCTTTCCTCAATCGCCCGCGAAAAACTTCTCGCATCGCCAGCTTCGCCTCACTCGTGTTAATCCGTGTTCGTCCTGGCTGAACCATGAAAACATTTTTGCGCCCGCTCGTCCGGTTCCTGTTCCGCTTCCGCGCTTACAACGAGGAGGTGCTGAAGACGCCCGGCCCCGTGCTGCTCCTGCCGAATCACGCCTCATGGCTCGACTGGCTCTTCCTGCTCGTCTGCACCGATGAGGATTGGAAGTGCGTGGTCTCGCAGAAGACGGCGCAGACTTCGTGGCTGCATCGCAAGATCTTGATCAACCGCCGGACCTTCCCCATTGATACCGATTCGCCCTACGCGGTGAAGCGCATGGCGGAATTTCTCAACCAGGGCGGACGGCTCCTGGTTTTCCCCGAGGGCCGCCTCTCACGCAGCGGCACGTTGATGAAACTGTTCGACGGCACCGGTTTCCTGCTGCACAAGACGAAGGCCAAGGTCATCACCTGCTACCTGCGCGGCGCGTTCCGGCTGCCGTGCTCGCCGAATCCGAACACCAAGAAATGGTTCCCGACCGTGACCGCGCACTTCAGCGAGGTGCTGACGCCGCCGCACGTCGAGCATCTGAGCACGGCGCAGGCGCGCGCGGTCTTCACGAACTGGTTGCGCGACAAGATGGTGGCGCAACAGTTCGAGACCGAGATGCAATTCGGCCCGCAGACGATCATCGAGGCCGTGTCCGAAACCGCCGCGCGTTTTCCCAAGCACATCGTGATGGAGGACGTGAGCACCTGTGTGAATTATCGGCGGCTGCTCGTTGGATCCGAGTTGATGGCGCAACAACTGGGCCGCGTGCTTAAACCGGAAAAGTCGCGCGTCGGCGTGCTGCTGCCGAACGTGAACGCCACGCCCGTGGTGCTGATGAGCCTGTGGGCGCTGGGCAAAGAGCCGGCGATTTTCAACTTCTCTACCGGCCCCGCCATCATGCTCGCGTGCGCGGAGCTGGCGGGCGTGAAACAGATCGTCACGTCCCGCGCTTTCCTCACGCGCGCGAAGCTGGACGTGAAACCGCTCACCGACGCGGGGATTAAATTCATGTACTTGGAAGACATTCGCGCGCGCATCACCGGCGTGGCGAAACTCCGCACGTTGTTGAAACAAACTTTCGCGCCTGGATTGCCACCGGGAGCCATCGGCTCGAACAGCAC
>JANOAY010000494.1:0-1980 GCA_031411375.1 Pedosphaera sp.
GCAACTTCCTCAAACGCGTGCGCGTGGGAACTGGCGGACACCGCTTTCCGTTTCACATGGCTGCGGGCTGGAAAGCCCGCGCTCCGATGCGAAATGAAAAAAGAGCGCGGATGAATTTTCATCCACGCCTTTCGCTATCAACAAACCTCAACCTCAGCGCACCACCCGCGCGCCGCCGCCGAAGGTCTTCTCGACCTCCTTGCGCGTGGCCATCGAGGTGTCGCCTGGCGTGGTTGAGGCGAGCGCGCCGTGGGCCGCGCCGTATTCGACGGCCTTCTGCGCGTCGTTGAATTCGAGGAAGCCGAACTGCAAGCCGCTCGCGAACGAGTCACCGCCGCCCACGCGGTCGAGGATTTCCAGCCCAGGATACTGGCGGCTCGAATGAAACTTGCCGTCGTGCCAGAGAATCGCCGACCAGTCATTGACTGTCGCGCTGATCACAGCGCGCAACGTGGTCGCGGCGACCTTGAAGTTGCTGAACTCCTTCACCGCCGTCTCGATCATGCCCTTGAAGGCGTCGAGTTCGATCTTGCTGATGTTGTGGTCCACGCCCTTAACCTCGAAGCCGAGTGAGGCGGTGAAGTCCTCCTCGTTGCCGATCATCACGTCCACGTTCTTGGCGATCTCGCGGTTCACTTCCTGGGCCTTCTTCAGTCCACCGATGGTTTTCCAAAGTGAGGGGCGGTAGTTCAAATCGTAGCTGACGATGGTGCCGTGCTTCTTCGCGGCCTTCACGGCTTCGACCGTTAGTTCGGCGGTGGAGGCGGAGAGCGCGGCGAAGATGCCGCCGGTGTGGAACCAGCGCACGCCGAGCTTGCCGAAAATGTGGTCCCAGTCGAAGTCGCCGGGCTTGAGCTGCGAGGCGGCGGTGTTGCCGCGATCTGGATTGCCCACCGCGCCGCGAATGCCAAAGCCGCGCTCGGTGAAGTTGAGGCCGTTGCGCACGGTGCGACCAATGCCATCGTCCTCACGCCACTTGATGAAGTCGGTGGCAACGCCGCCCTGCATGATGAAGTCCTCGACAAGATGGCCGACCTCGTTATCCACGAACGCGGTGCAGACGGCGGTCTTGTAGCCGAAGCATTTCTTGAGGCCGCGCGACGTGTTGTATTCGCCGCCGCCCTCCCAGACTTGGAAATTGCGCGCGGTGCGGATGCGGCCCTCGCCGGGATCGAGGCGGAGCATGACTTCGCCAAGCGAAATCTGGTCAAAGGCGCAGGAGCCGGCGGGTTTGATGTTCAAGGCCATAGTCGTTTGTTCAGTTAAATAATTTGAGGGCGCGAGAGTGTGAGAACATGTTTTGAAACTCAAACGGAAATTTGCCCGCCCCAAGCCGGGGAACGCGGGCTGCCTGCCGGTGCGTTTTTGGAGCAGGAACACCTTCGCCGGCCAGAATGCCGGGCTCCCGGGCCACGTCGTTCTCAGCGCGCCGCCGTCTTCAACTCGTTGAACCGCCGGCGCATCTCCGCCAGTCGCTTCTTTTGCGCAGGAGCAGCGACGAGATCGTTTTCTTCCTTCGGATCCGCGCGCAGATCGAAAAGCTGCTCGGTCTGAAAATCCGGCCAGTAAAAATATTTCCAATCCTTCCGCACCAGCGCCTCGGAGGCGGGGATGAAATTCGTGCTTCTGATGATCGCGTGCTCGTAGAAAAACTCTGCGCGCCACGCGGGCTTCTGCGCCGCGAGGTAGAGCGGCGCGAAGTCGCGGCCCTGCATCGTGAAGGGCGCTTTGATTCCGGTGGCGGCAAGGATGGTCGGCGCGAGATCCACGTTGAGCGTGAAGTCGTCGTTCGTCTGCCCGCGCTTCGCCTGGTTCATGCGCGGGTCGCGCACGATGAGCGGCACGCGAATGCTTTCCTCGTGCGGATACCATTTATCGGCCAGCCCGTGCTCGGCGTGGAAGTAACCGTTGTCCGTGGTGAAGATGACGAGCGTGTTCTCACGCAGCCCCTGCCGCTCCAGTTCCGCCAGCACGCGGCCG
>JANOAY010000495.1:0-6458 GCA_031411375.1 Pedosphaera sp.
CCGCGGAAGATGTTCGCGCCCCCGTCGCGGAAAGTGATGGCGGTCGTCTTGGGCAGCTGCGTGATCACGTCCGGCGTCGCCGCGCGAAACTCCACGATGGGATCGTTGCCAAAGAGGCCGTTGGTCGGGAAGGCCACGCCCACCGACACGTTCACGCTCGAACCGTTGGTCGGCACGAACACGACGGAAATCTCGCGGCCAAACGGATTGGTGCGGATGTGGACGAATGATTCATACGCGCCGCAGTTGGCCAGATCGGTGACGATGTTGGTGATCCGGTTGGTCGCAGGAAAGCCCGGGAAGGGCGACTGGAGCAAAACGTATTGTGAGGCGGGAATCAGCGTCGAGGGCGTCGAGAAACGCGGGCCGTTCGTCAGTCCGGTGGTGAAAATGTCCGGGACACCCGTGAAGACGTTGCTCAGGTTGAGCGGCGTGCGGTTCGTGTTCACGAACCCGGCCGTGCCGGAGCTGAGGTAGCGATAGTTGACCGCCGGATCCGCGCCGAAGAAAAAGAACGGGCCAAAAAAGAAGTTGCTCTGGGAAACGCAATCCGGCTGCTCCAGATCGCCGACCCGCACCGCACCGCGCGACAGATCCACCAAACCCGCGTCACCGAAGAAACGCAGCCGCGCGTTTACGTCGCCGGAGATGATCCCGGAGTTGATCAGCCGCTTGGCATGAATGGTCAGCGTGCTGGCCACGGAAATCTCGCCGCTGTTCTCGAAGGCTGCCGCCGCCTGCGGAGAGAGTCCGCCCCGCTTTCTCCGCTGCGCCAAGGTCAGGTGCGCCGGGTTCGGCGTGTAATCCAGACGCAGCCCCGGCTGGCCGATCATCACGCCCGCGTTCGTCCAGAACTGCACGCTTTGCGCCTCCCACGGCGTGGGGACGAGCGTGGGGAAGAGCGGGTTGCTCTGCACGCTGAACAGGCTGTTGTTGATGAAAATGGCGGCGTTCACCCGCGGCGGCAGCGTGGGCGGAGCGATTGGGGTTTCGTTGATGAAGAATGGCGGCACCGGCGCGGGCAGCGCCGCCTGGAGCGATGTCACTGCGCTCACGGCCATCACCAGCACCATCGAGAAACGCTTCATAATGTTCACACGGCGCGGCTCGTTCATGGCTGGTTCCCTTCGGCAAGAGCACGAATCCCCCGGACGGTCAGGCCCAGTGGAATCGGAAAAATGACCGGCTCGTTTGTCGTCCCGTCAAACGAGGCGAGAACCGGCCCGAACAGAAAATTGCTCCGGGAGTTGGGGTCGGTGATGAACGGCTCGGTGACAAACGAGGGCGTGACGTTACGAAGCAGCCGGGGCGCATTGGCGAAGGTGATGACAATGGGCGGCGCGATCACGCCCGGCCCGCCGCGCGGTGAAATTCCGTTCAGGTTCTCGTTGTTGATCCAGCCCGACGTGTCCGTGCGCACGGCAATCACCGGAAAAACATCATCCGCCGCGAACGTGATGTCCGGCGCGGTCAGCAAGCGCGTCACGGTCTGCTTCAGGTTCACCCCGTTGGTCGTGATGAACTGGTCGCGGTAGGTGAACCGCACCTGTTTGAATGGATTCTGGTAGGCGAGCACTTTGCGGAAGGTGAGCTTGCCCACGCCACCGCGCAGGCCCGCCGAGCCGTTCGTCCCCGTGCCGCCGCCAATGGCGTTGGTCAGGGTGTTCGTACCGAGGAAGGGGCTGAACACGCCGCCGCTCGCCGTCACGTCCGGCAGCAGCGTCTCCGCCGCCACAGTGCGCGGGTTCAGCAGATAACGGATGCCGCCCACGTCGTCCCGGGTCAGGCTGGTGAAATAGTAGCCGGAGAAAATCGGCAGTTGCGACAACGCCGCCACGGGATAGTTAATCGCTTCGTTGACCTGCAACGAGGGGAATTCCACCGCGTCAGAAACTTGGGTCGGAATGCTCTCGAAAATCTGATACGTCCAGAGCGTCCCGTTCACGAAGCTGGAAGGTGTGATCGTGACCGGATCAAAATTGAACCGCGTGATGTCGTAGATGCCGTTGTTCGACGGCGTGATGTTAATCCGGCGCCGGATGGCGTAGTTCCAACGGACGGGATCGGTCAGCCCGATTTCTTCCGTCAACAATTGCAGAGCCAGCGACTTCAGATCAATGAGACCCAGTTGCGCCGCCTCGTCGTGGATATGCACGGAGTTGAGCGGAAACTCGCCCAAGTCGGCGGACATCCGGCTGACGTGCGGAACCTCGTTCAGCACGCGCATGGCCGCGTCAATCGCCTTCATGCCCGCCGGGCCAAAGTAGGTGACGAACGACGAGTCAAAGGCGTAGGTGATGACAGGCGTGTTCCAGCGATAGAACTCGCCGAAGTTCACCGGCGCACCAATGTCGCTGGTCCGGTTGTAGCCGATGTCCCAGCCATTGTTGGCGGCGGGCAACTGCCAGAGCTTGGCGGCCACACCTTCGCCGCCGCCGGGTCCGAGCAGGCTGAAGCCCAGGAGCGTTGGCGTCGCCGCAAGCAGCGCCGCGCCGGTCAGAATTTTTTTCCAGTTACGCAACATATCAATCGCGCCTAAGGCGCCACGTAGGTCCGTCCGTTCACATCAAAACCGCTGCCGCCCGCGCTGTAGCCCGACCACAGGATCAACGCGCGGCCCGCGCCATCGCTCACCACCTGCGGGTGCTTCTGGCTCAAGGCCCGGGCCTCGTTCACACGGAACTCGTCGCCAATTTTCGTCGCGCCGTTCAGCGCCTGCGCGAACACGCCTTCCCACGAGCCGTCCTGACCCATGCTCGACCACACCAGCAACTGCTGCGCACCCAGCGAGGCGATGGAGGGGGAAAATTGATCGCCGTAAGTAAAGGTGTTGACCTCGAAGGCCTCGCCTGCCGCCACGCCCGTCGCGTCAAACGCGCGCGCAAAAATGTCCATGCCGTTCGTGCGCTGCAACGCGTGCTGCACCCACGTCACGGTGAAGCCGCCGCCCGGCGTGCCCGCCACGGCGGGAGCACCGCACGGACGCGTGGCCCCGCTGCTCACGCAGAACTCGGCGCCGGCGCTGCCGTCCGCCTGAAAGACCCGCGCGTAAATGTCCGAGGCGTTGTTCGCGCGCTGCAACTCGGAGACCCACACCGCCACAAAGCCGCCGCCCGCCAGCGGTGAAAGCGCGGCGTCGCGCTGGTTGAATTCTGTGAACTCATTGACGCGGAACTCGCCGCCGATTTTTACGCCGGCCGCCGAGACGCGCTGGGCATACACATCCTGCATCCCGGCGATTTTGATGATGAGCGGAATGCGCGTGCGGTTCGTGAGCACCAAGATGTCCACGAGGCCGCCGTTCTGCCAGATTTCCTTCGTGCTCAGAACTTCACGCAACCCGTAGGTGTTCGTTTGATATTTCCGGCTGCTGCTCCATGAGATGACCGCGCTGCCGTCGCCCAGGACCGCGACCGAGGGATTGGCGTTGAACTCCTGCCTGACCAGCACGCTCTCCTTGACCTTTTGCTTGATGACGCGCGCCTTGTTGTTGCGGATGAGCGTCCAGTTCGTGAGGTAGGTGTGGCTGAGTCTCACCGCCGGGTTGTTGACCAAAATTTCATTCGCCGGAAACGTCCCGTCGGCGGCGATGACTCGCGCGAAGACATTTTGGAATCCCGAGCGACCGCTCTGCCAAGCGGATAGCGCGCCACCATCAGCGAACATCGCCACTTTCGGACGGGACTGATCGAGCGGGATGGTCTGGTTCACACGGATCGGGGAACCTTCCGGGGCCAGCGCCGCGTTCAGGCGCCGCAGGCTCACGCCGAGGCCAAACGGATCGGAAATCGGGTCCTGCCAGAGCACGAAGCCGCCGGTCGCGCCAAACGCCGCCGCCGGCAAAGTCTGATCGGTGTTCAGTCCGCCGGAGAAGGAGACATCGCCGCCCAGCAAGCCGTTGGTCTGGGCGAAAATGAAGGCAGGAAACGCACACAGCAGGGCGCACAGAAGTCCAATCAGGACAAAGCACTTTCGCACGTACGACGCTGGTGACATAGGTGGCGGACTATTTACCACGCGAGGTTTCTTTGTCCACGAATTGTTCGTTTCCAGGCCGCTGGCGCGGGGGAAAATCGCGGTCGGTGCCGCCGTCATTGATTGGCCGGGCTTGTTCACAGCAATTCCTTTTGCAAAGCGTGCGCGGACTCGAGTTGCGCCAGCATGGTTTTGAAGCCCCACCGCTCGAAGAGCGGCGCGAGCTTCTGCGGGTCGCCGGAGCGCACCGCGAGTCTGTCCAAATCAAACGCGCATGGCAGATCGGTCGGCAGACGAATCAGCTTCTGGTTCCGTCGCACGTCCGCCTCCGTCGCGAGCAGGCTCGCGCGGATGCGCTCAGATTTCACTTCGCCGAGGCGTGCATAAATCTGATCGATGCTGCCGAACTGTTTCAGCAAGTCCGTCGCGGTCTTCGGGCCGACGCCAGGGACGCCCGCGATGTTGTCCACCGCGTCGCCGATCAGGCTCAACCAGTCCACGACCTGCTCCGGCTCGACGCCGGTTTTCGTCCGCACCTGTTCCGCGCCCCAGATGGTTTCGGTCTTGTCGTTCGGATTCAGCATGCCGATGCGCGGGGAGATGAGCTGGAGAAAATCCTTGTCCGCGCTGGCGATCACGACCTCGACGCCATACGACGCGGCGCACGCGGCCTGACTGGCAATCCAGTCGTCGGCTTCCACGCCGTCGTTCACGAAGGAGGGAATCTGCGCGGCGTCGAGATACGTTTCGATCTCGGAGATTTGTTTGTCCAAGTCGTCCGGCATGGGCGGGCGCTGGCTTTTGTATTCGGGCAGCGCGGTCATGCGCTCGGCGCTCAGGCCGCCGTCCCACACCACGCACTGGTGCGTGGGCCGCACCGCCGGGTGCATCTTGGCCAGCATCTTGATGAAGCCGTAGATGGCGTTGGTCGGCGAGCCATCGGGGGCATTCAGCGCGCGGATGGCGTGGAACGCGCGGTAGGCGTACGCATGTCCATCAACAATCAGCAGCCGGGCCGATGTAGGCTGTGGCGTGGTTTGCATGGCAAACGCGGCTCGATCGAAAAACGAGGGGCCGCTTATTGGCTGACGGCACGCTGCGACGGAACGGAGTGCTGCGCGAACGGCATCTCCTCTTCCGAATGCAGCGGGTTGCCCGCCGGGTCAATCAGCCTGGGTGTGACAAAAATCACGAGGTTCTTCTTGCTCGAAGAGCTGGATTCGCTGCGGAAGAAGCGACCGAGCAAGGGGAGATCACCCAGGATCGGCACTTTGTCCTTCTGCTTCTGAACCTTCTCCGAAATCAATCCGCCGAGCACCACGGTCTGGCCGTCCCACACCATCGCGGTCGTGGCGACCTGACGAAGGCGGAACTTGGGCAGCGGCACAGGCTGGCTTAAGGGGGCGGGGCTATTACCGCCGGCTGACGCGCCCTGAATCTGAGCCACGAACTGATTGGCACTGTCGTAGCCGAGAAACTCTTTCAACGTCGGCAGAATGGTCATCGTGATCGTGTAGCCGTCGGCGTTCACGTAGGGCACCACGTCCAGCACGGGGCCGAGTTCAAAGGGCTCGGCAATGGGCAGGATGAGCGAGCCGACGCCGCCGCCCGTCGCGTTGTTGTTATTGTTTCCTCCGCCGCCGCCCGCAGCGGTCTGGTCGGCATCGAGTTCCGTCACGATGTATTGGATGTCCACGACTTTGATCTGCGCCTGGCGTCCACTCAACGTGGTGATTTCCGGCGCGCTCAAGAGGTCAGAAGCACCACGTTGCTCGAGCGCACGCACGACCACACGGAACTGCGGGTCGGTGAGAATGCCGGTCATGGTCGCCAGCGCGGGGGCGGAATTGCGCAAGCCGCCAGTCACAAGCTGATCCGTCGCCGCCGGAAGAATCGGCACCGAAGGATTCGGGAACGGCCCGCCGGGGATGCCGGGAATACCGTTGCCCAAGAGCGTAGGCGCCGTGCCGCCCTGCGCGCCGGCCTTGCCGCCGCCCATCGAAATGTTGCCGAGATACCAGTCGAAGCCGAGCGCGCGGTTGTCGTCTTGGTTCACTTCCATGAACTTGGCCCGGATGGTGAGCTGCGGCGGCGTCATGTTCAGGATTTGCATCGCTTTTTCGATCATGTCCAGATCGTTGAGCGTGGCGCGCACCATCAACATGCCCAGCTTGTCGTTGTAGAAAACCGCCTTGCCGGGTTCGTTCAACGTGACGCCGGCCGTAAGGAAGAAATTCTGCACCACCGGCGTGACCACCGAAGAGGGCGTCACTTCCGTGAGAAACTGGATGCCGCCGGACGTCTGCTGGCCCGCCTGGCCGGCCTGGCCCGCCGCACCACCGCCCTGACGGTTGCCGCCTTGAGCGCCACCTGGTGCAATGGACACGCCCGCGTAGGTCGCGCCACCGCCCTGGCCGTTCTGACCGTTCTGACCACCGCCTTGGTTGCCGCCACCGCCACCGCCGCGGTTGCCACCGCCGCCA
>JANOAY010000496.1:0-1593 GCA_031411375.1 Pedosphaera sp.
CGCGCAAGCTGATCGAGAAGTATCGCGCGCTGGTGAACTCGACGGGCGAGCCGATCTGATGATGTGTTAGTGGGGCAGCCGTCCCGGCTGCCTTCCGTCCTTCGGCCGTCTCGGCTGAAGAACCAGAACCACCAGTTGGGACGGCCAGTGGACGGGTGGCAGGCGGGACGCCTGCTTCACTAGAGTTATCAGGCGGCACGTTGCCGAAAAAAATTCGTGAGCCTCGCCAGCCGCGCTGCTACAAAACGCCGAACGTGAATTCACCCGGACACAGCCTGCTCATCCTCATCCCCGCGTACAACGAGGAGGAACGCATCGCGCCCGTGCTGCGCGAGTATGCGGAATACTACGGACGCGAGTTCCCCGGACGCTGCGAAATCTTCGTGGTGCTGAACGGCTGCCGCGACAACACGCTCGGCGTCGTGCAGCGGCTGGCGAAGGAGTTTCCCATCATCCGCCATTTGAATTTTCCCGACCCCATCGGCAAGGGCGGCGCGCTGATCGAAGGTTTGAAACTTGCCTCCATCGCCGATCTCATCGGCTACGTGGACGCGGACGGCGCGACTTCGCCGGAGGCCTTTCACGCGCTGGTCCGCAAGCTCGACGACACGGGCGCGGACTGCGTGATCGGTTCGCGCTGGCTGCCCGAGTCCGTGCTGCACCAGAGCCAGACAGCGTTGCGGCGGTTCATCAGCCGGGGGTTTCACACCATCGTCGAGTCGCTGCTGCACATGGGCATCAAGGACACGCAATGCCCGGCGAAACTGCTGCGGCGGGACGCGGCGCTGAAGATTCATTCGCAACTGCTCATCGCCGATCTCGCCTTCGACGTGAACCTGCTTTATTCCCTCAAGCGCGCGGGCCTGAGCGTGGTGGAGGTGCCGATTTTCTGGACGGACAAGGTGGGATCGAAGGTCACGCAAAGCCTGCTGCGCAGTTCGGTGGTGATGTTTCTCTCGGTGCTTCGGCTGCGTTTGATCCACTCGCCGCTCTACCGCTGGCTGACCCCGTTGCGTCCGCTGGAGGCGTGGATTTACCGGAAGCTGCGCGCGCCGTTGCGTTCCAGCGCGACGGTGGTGAAGTAGGGGACGGCAGCGGCGGCAATCCTGGCCGGCGAGAACTCCGCCCTCACTCCTCCACCGCCACCACGAGATTCTCCATGATGTAGTCCTTCCGCTCGGGCGTGTTCTTGCCCATGTAGAAGGTGAGAATCTGCGCGCTGTCCACCTTCGGCGCGTATTCCACGCGGCTCACCCGCATGTCTTTGCCGATGAACTGCTTGAACTCCGCCGGGGAAATTTCGCCCAACCCTTTGAAGCGCGTGATCTCTGGCTTGCCGCCCAGCTTCGCGGATGCGGCATCGCGCTCGGTCTCGCTGTAGCAATAGATCGTCTCCTGCTTGTTGCGCACGCGGAAGAGCGGCGTCTCCAGAATGTAGAGGTGCTGGTCCTGCACCACCTGATCGAAGAAGCGGAAGAAGTAGGTGATCATCATGGCCGTGAAGGCGAACAGGAGCGCCTCGGAGCCTCCCTGGGTGACGACGCAGTGCTCGGGACCGACGCCGGGAGAGGTGCGCGCGTGGAAGGCGGCGGC
>JANOAY010000497.1:0-2422 GCA_031411375.1 Pedosphaera sp.
TTTGCAGAACTCGACGCGACTCCTCCCGAAATGGTTGCGCTCTCCAATGCAGTGAGAAGTTGATCGGGGCGCTCTTCTGCGCTCGCTGTTAAAGCAGCAGCCAGAAAGCACAACCAGGCCAATGTTCGTATCGGTCGAATCACTGAAGCTTTGTGCGCTTTCTTCGCCTTTTGGTCAAAAGCAAACCTTCTGTATTTGCGCGGTGCCTTTCACCCTTCCCGCAGCGTCGCACTGAGCCCGCTTTTAAACTGCGCCAGCACCTTCTCGTGCGCGGCGTTCACTTCCGCGTCGGTCAGCGTTTTCTCCGTGCCGCGATAGGTGAAGGCGTAGGCCACGCTCTTCTGCCCGGCCGGGATGTTCTTCCCGCGGAACACGTCGAAGAGTTCCACGCTCTCCAGGTTCGGCGCCTTGGCCTGCCGCACCGCGCCGAGCACGGCGTCGTGCGTGGTGGCCTCGGGCACGAGCATGGCGATGTCGCGCCGGCTGCTGGGGAACTGCGGCAGGGACTTGAAGGACTTGGCCGCGTTCCGCCGCGCGAGGAGCTGGTCGAGGTTCAGTTCCGCGACGAACACGGTGTCGCGCAGGTCGTATTTTTTCGCGAGCGCCGGGGAAAGCTGGCCGATCTCGCCGAGCGCAAGCTTGCCGCCGAGCGCAATGGTCGCGGATTCGAGCAACAGCGCCGTCGGTTCCGCGCGCCGGGTGTAGGTCGCGCCGCGCACGCCGAACTGTTCGAGGAATTCTTCGACGAAGCCTTTGAGATCGGAGATGTCGAACTTTGCGTCGCGGTCATCGCCGCTCCAGAACGCGGGCGCACGCTGGCCGGTGATGGCGATGGCCACGTTGCGATTTTCTTTCGTCTGCCCGTTCACCTGATTGAACACGCGCCCAATCTCGAACAGCGCCACGTCGTAATTCTTCCGCGCCACGTTGTGCCGCAGCGAGTCGAGCAGGCCGGGCAAGAGCGAAGGCCGCAGCACATCCATGTCGCTGCTGAGCGGATTGGCGAGGCGCACGAGCTGGTCGGCCGGCAGTTTGCATTTGTCATTCGCCACCAGCGTCTGCCCCTGCGCTTCGTTCAGCCCGAGTCCCGCGAGCAGTCGGCGCGCGTCCGCGATCTCGTCATACACCGCGTCGAAGGCATTCGCGCCAATCGCGCCGCGCGGCGGCGTGCTGGGAATTTTGTCCACGCCATGCAGCCGCGCGATCTCCTCGATGAGATCGACCTCGCGCTTCAGGTCCACGCGGAAGGTGGGGATACTAAACGTCATCGGAGCCGTGGCCGTCAGCCCGAGCGACGTGAGATGCCCCGTGATTTGCTCCGCGCTCAATTCAATACCGAGCAACGCCGCGACCTTCTCTGGCCGCAGCGTGATGATCTTCGACTCCTTGTGGTTCGGATAAACATCCACGACACCTTCTGCCAGTTGCCCGCCCGCCGTTTCCAAAATCAACTGACACGCGCGACGGCTCGCGAAGTCCACGCCCCAGTTCGGATCGCACCCGCGCTCGAAGCGATACGATGAGTCGGTGCGCAGTCCGAGCGTCTTGCTCGTGCGCCGGATGTTCGTCGGGTTGAAGTAAGCCGACTCGATCAGCACGTCCACGGTCTGCTCGTTGATGCCGGTGTTCTCTCCGCCCATGACGCCCGCGAGCGCGATGCCCTTCTGTTCGTCGGCGATGAGCAATTGGTCATTCGCCAAAGTGCGTTCCACCGCGTCGAGGGTCTTGAATTTCTCCCCCGCCGCCGCGCGCCGCACCACGATGGTCGGCTGCCCGCTCGCGCCCTTGGCAATGAGGTGATAGTCAAACGCGTGCAACGGCTGCCCGCTCTCCAGCATCACGAAGTTGGTCACATCCACCACGTTGCTGATGCTCCGCAGCCCGACCTTCTCCAGCGCCGCGCGCAACCAGTCAGGACTCGGCCCCACCTTCACCCCGCGAATCACCCGCGCCGTGTAACGCGGACAAAGCTCCGCATCTTCCACGCGCACCGCGACCAGTTCGTCAGCCTTCCCACTGATGACTGATAACTGATTACTGTTCACCTCCGGCACCTTGAGCGGATTACCCGTGAGCGCGGAAATCTCGCGCGCAATGCCGATGACGCTGTTCCAGTCCGGCCGGTTCGGCGTGATTTCCAAATCGTAGAACACGTCGTTGCCGCTGCGTCCGAGATATTCTGCGAACGACTGGCCGACCTTCGCATCCGCCTTGAGGATGAGCAGGCCGTCTTCCTTCTTGTGGCCGATGGCTTCCGGATCGAGACCAAGTTCCTCGTGCGAGCACATCATGCCATGCGACTCGACGTTGCGAATCTTGCCGACCTTGATGGTGAAGGGCTGCGTCTCGCCCGCCTTCAACGGCAGCGATGCGCCGGGCAGGATGAGCGGCACCTTGTCGCCCGCCTTGAAATTCTGCGCGC
>JANOAY010000498.1:0-17160 GCA_031411375.1 Pedosphaera sp.
GGCGACGTTTCCACCGGCGCGGGCGGCGACATCCAGCAGGCCACGAACATGGCCCGCGCGATGGTTTGTCAGTACGGCATGAGCGACAAGCTCGGCATGGTGCAATACAGCGAGGACGATGAGTTTTTCCTCGGTCGCGACATGATGCGCCGGAAATCTTACAGCGAGGACACGGCCCAGCGTATTGACGCCGAGGTGCGTGACATCATCAAGGCGCAGTATGATCGCGCTTACGCTCTTATCCACGCGAACCGCGACAAGTTGGAAATCATCGCGAACTCACTGCTCGAATTCGAGACGCTCGACGGCGCGCAGGTGGAAGAAATTATACGCACCGGCAAGTTCACCCCGCCGCCGCCCCCGCCCAAAGACGTGGAGCCGCCGATGGGCGCGCAAGCCGTGACGACGCTGCCCGAGGTGATGAAGCCTTCGCCGCCGAAGCTGCCTGGGCTGGGTGACGCCGCGCCGGCACCGGCGTAGCAACAACGGCAATGACAACGTGCCGCCAGCATCCTGCTGGCGGCTTTTTATTGAGGCAGAACGCCAGCAACATGTTAGCGGCACGCCGGGTTTGACGCCCGCTCGTCCGCCTCTCTAAATTCACCCCGATGATTATCGCGCCCTCCCTGCTCGCCGCCAATTTCGGACGCTTCGCCGCCGACGCGGTGCGTGTCGAAAAATCCGGCGCGGAGTGGCTGCACCTCGACATCATGGACGGCCATTTCGTGCCGAACATTTCCTTCGGCCCCGACGTGGTAAAAACGCTGCGCCCCGTCGTGCGGAAGCTGGAGTTCGATGTTCACCTGATGTGCTCGCGGCCGGAAATTCTCCTCGAACCTTTCGCCAAAGCCGGCGCGGATCGCATCACCATTCACGTTGAACTCGGTGAAGCCGTGGTTCCACTCGTGTGGAAAATCCGCGCGCTGGGAAAAAAAGTCGGCCTCGCCATCAACCCGCCCACGCAGATCGGCGTGCTCGAACCGTTCCTCAAACAAGTCCAGCCCGACCTCGTGCTGGTGATGACGGTCATCCCCGGCTTCGGCGGCCAGCCCTTCATCCACGAGGCGCTGACCAAGGTGCAGCAGGCGGCGGAGTGGCGGCGCGAACTCAATCTCGACTACCGCATCCAGGTGGATGGCGGGATCAATTTCCAAACCGCTGTCGAGTGCGCGAAGGCCGGCGCAGACACCTTCGTGAGCGGCACCGGACTGTTTGGCCGTCCGAATTTGAAAACCGCCGTGGCGAAAATGCGCCGCCTCGTGACCGCCGCCGCACCCGCCAGCCCGTTCAAGTTCGAGGCACCGGTCGAGACCGCCATCCTCCGGTGAGGATTTGCCGCTTGTTTCGCCGCGCCGTTTCGAGTTCAAACGGCGCGTGCCAGACTGGATTGTTGCTCTCCTCCTCGGAATCGTTGAAGGCGTGACCGAGTTCCTGCCGGTGTCCTCGACCGGCCATCTGCTGATTGTCGAGCAGTGGCTGCAAGACCCGGCGCCGATGTTCAAAACGGATTTGTTCAACGTCGTGATTCAAGGCGGCGCGGTGCTGGCCGTGGTGATTATTTTCCAGGAACGGCTGCGCCAGCTTTTCTTCCGCTGGCGCGAACCCGCGACGCAATCTTACTGGCTGAAATTGATCGCCGCCTTCGCCATCACTGCCGCCGGAGGGCTGGTGCTCAAGGCGCTGAAATTCAAACTGCCAGAAACCGTCGCCCCCGTCGCGTGGGCCACGCTCATCGGCGGCGTGCTGTTTCTCGTCGTCGAGCGGTGGCTGCGCGGACGTGACGCGGTGAAGGACGTGACCTGGGCGGTGGCGCTCGCGATGGGCGCGGCGCAACTCGTCGCCGCCGCGTTCCCCGGCACGTCGCGCTCGGGCATCACGATTCTGATCGCGCTGGTCATGGGACTGGCGCGGCCGCAGGCGGCGGAGTTCGCCTTTCTGCTCGGCATTCCCACGCTGCTCGCGGCGGGCGCGGTGCAGGTGCTCGGGGAAATTCGTAACCCGTCCGGCGTGCCAATGAACTGGAGTTTGGTTTTGCTCGCGGGCGCGGCGGCGGCCGTCACCGCGTTCATCGTCGTGAAGTGGCTGCTGCGCTTTGTGCAGACGCATACCTTCGTGATCTTCGGCTGGTATCGGATTCTGCTCGGCGGCGCGCTGCTGATCTTCGCGCTCAAGTGGAAGTAGTGGGGTAGCCGTCCCGGCTGCCCCACTGGCTTCTCATTCAATTCACAAACGAAAACTCGTTCGCCTGGAACAGCGCGTGCGCGTATTCCTGCCAGGCGTTGAGCGGCGCACGGGACGGCGTGGTCACACCACCGCCGCGCCGCGCGTTCGGGCGGTTCGCCGCCATCGCCGCGCCGGGGCGACGCGGGTTGCCCGCCGGCGCGCTCACGGTCGGAACCACGCGATCTTTCGACGGCTCTTGCGAAAGGAAATCTAATCCGAGCGCAATTTCTTCTTTGCTCGGCGCACGCTGGTAGAGGGATTGGTAGAGAAACTTGATCCGCGCCTCATCACTCGCCAGCGCGGAGAAATCCGAACGCGACACCAGGTTCTTCGCCGACTCCACAACCAGCGGGCTGTTCATGAAAAATAGCGCCTGCTGCGGCACCGTCGTCTGATGCCGCTTGCCGTTCGTCATGTCGGGATTCGCCACGTCAAAATTCACCATGACGTCCGCCGGGTTCTGCCGGTCGGTGTAGCCGTAGATGCTGCGGCGGGTGGAGTAGGGTTCCTTGTTCAAGTCCACCGAGCGCCCATACATCGTCTGGTCCAGCGTGCCACCGATGGCGAGCAGCGCGTCGCGCAGCGGCTCGTATTCCAAGCGCCGGATGTTCGCGCGCCAGAGCAGGCGGTTCTGCGGATCAACCTGCGCATAACGCGGATTGTTCGCACTGCTCTGCTGATACACGGACGAGAGCATGATCTGCTTGTGCAGCTTCTTCACGCTCCAGCCGTCCTCGATGAACTTGCCCGCGAGATAGTCGAGCAGTTCAGGATGGCTCGGCGTTTCGGACATCGTGCCGAAATCATCCGGCGTGTTGACGAAGCCCTCGCCGAAGTGATGCAGCCAGATGCGGTTCACCATCACGCGCGGCGTGAGCGGATTGTTTTTGCTCGTGATGGCTCCGGCGAGATCGAGCCGTCCGCTGCCGTTCTTAAATTCCGGGCGCACCGGTCCCGACAGCAATTCCAGCGAGCGACGCGGCGCAATCGGTCCCTTGTTCTCCGCCTCCCCGCGGATGAAGACCGGCGAGTCCTTCGGACGCAGCACATCCTCCAGCACCATCGCGCGCGCGGGCGCGGCGGCATGGGTCATTTCGAGTTGCGCCGTCTTGGTCGCGTTCTGGCGTGTCTCGCGTTGCAACTCCCGGATCGCCATCGGGTCGCGCTTGCCACGCATGGCGATGAACTTGGCCCGCAACGCCTCCTCCTCTTTTTGCAACGCGATGCGCTTGTCGTAGTAGTCGCGATACTCCGGCGTGTTGCTCACGATGGAAATCACCGGCTCAATCTCCGGCTCCACGCTGCTCGCGAAGATGCCGTGCAGCGAGTAGTAATCCTTCGTGGGAATCGGATCGAACTTGTGGTCGTGACAGCGCGCGCAGGTCACGGTGAGGCCGAGAAATCCTTTCGTCACCACGTCAATGCGGTCGTTGATGATGTCGTGCCGCATCCCCTGAAACCGTTCGCCGATGGTCAGGAAGCCGAGTGCGGCGAGGTTGCTTTTGTTCTGCGAACTGGTCGCGAGCTTGTCCGCCGCGATCTGTTCGGCCACAAAAATGTTGTAGGGCTTGTCCTCGTTGAAGCTGCGAATCACGTAGTCGCGGTAGGTGTAGGCGAAGGGATAGTTCTTGTCCTCGCGCTGCTGCCGGATTTCGCCCTTCGTGTCCGCGTAGCGCGCCGTGTCGAGCCAGTGACGACCCCAGCGTTCGCCGTAATGCGGCGAGGCCAGCAGTTCGTCCACGACTTTCTCGAAGGCGTTCGATGATTTGTCGTTCACGAACTTCTCCACCTGCGCGGGCGTGGGCGGCAAACCGATTAGATCGTAGTAGGCGCGGCGGATGAGCGTCGGCTTGTCGGCAATGGGATTGGGTTTCATCCCTTTCTCGTCCAGCTTCGCGACGATGAACTTGTCAATGGGCGTCTGGCTCCAGCCGTTGTCTTTCACCGTGGGCACGACGGGCTTTTTGACCGGCTGCCACGCCCAATGTTTCTCGCCGGGGTTCTTCCAATTCTTCTGCGCGTCCGTGGCCACGCGCGGGTCGGGCGCGCCCATTCGCACCCACGTCGTGAGGTCGGCGATTTGTTGTTCGGAAAGTTTTTCCTTCGGCGGCATCTGCAAATTCTCGTCCGTGTGACGCACGGCCGTGATGAGCAAACTTTTTTCAGGATTGCCGGGAACAATCGCCGGACCGGTTTCGCCGCCCTTGAGCAGCGCCTCGCGCGAATCAAGCAGCAGGCCGCCCTTCACCTTCTCCGACTGCGTGCTGTGGCACTTGTAGCAACTGTTCACCAGCACCGGCCGCACCTTGTTCTCGAAGAAATCGCTCTGCGCGCGGGCCAGTTCGGCGGCGCGCGCGGACGGCACAGCGACGGCGGCGCAGACGAGCGCGCACAACACGGACGGAACGGGCATGGCTTTCATGGCTTAGTATCGGGCATAGGACGATTGCACTTCACTGGCGAAACAGACGGGCGCGCGGACGCGAGTGTTACAAGTGGGGCAAGCCGTCCCGGCTGCCTCAGTCCACTGGCCCTCTGGGCTGGTGGTTCTTCAGCCGGGACGGCTGCCCCGCTACTTTCCCGCGCACGTCCACCGCTCACCCGCGCGCAGCACTTGATGCGGCTGCCCCAACTCCTGCGCGGTGCGGACAAATTCTTCCGGCGACGCCGTGTTGAACTCAAACAGGTCGTAGTGACACGGAATGACCACGCCCGCGCCGATGCTCTTCGCCAGCGTCGCAGCCTCGCGTCCGTTCAAGTTCCCAGCCACGCGGCGCTCGGGCCGGTCGCCATTGATCGGCAAGAGCGCGACATCGACCTGATGACACGCCAGCGTGTCCTCCATGCCTTCGTAGTGCAGCGTGTCGCCGGAGTGATAGATGCGGAAGTCGCCGCACCCGATCACGTAGCCGAGAAACCTGTGCCGTCCCCACTCGTCCTGCTCCAGCGTGGGGTGCGCCGCCGGCACGCCCGTGATGCTGAACACGCCGAAGCGTTTCGTCTCGCCCGCGATCAAACCGCGCGGCTGTTCGAGCACGAGGCCGAGGCGGTCGCACACGAATGCACGGTTTGCTTCCGGCGCGACCAGTTCCAGCGCGGGATTTTTCGTGAACAGCGGCACGAGCGTCTCCTTGTCCAAATGATCCGTGTGATTGTGACTGGACGTAACAACATCGATGAAGTCCAGCCGCTCCGGCGCGATGACGCGTTCCGTCATGCGGACATGCGGCTTGTCTGTGGCGGCGTATTTGTGCGTGAGCGAATCAGAGAGATACGGATCGATCAGCAGATGCCGGCCCTGCCATTGCGCCAAGAATCCGCTCTGACCCAGCCACCAGAGATGCAGCGCGTTTGGGAATGCACGAGCGTTCAAAACGTCGGCGAGGAAGGCGTCGTCTTTCAGCAAGGGTTCAATCATGGCTTGAGAGTTCTGCGGGTGGGTGAATCGTGGAGCAAACATCCACGCGAGACTCGAAAGTCTCGCAACCTGCCGGCTGGAAAGCCGGCGCTACGTAACGCCGACATTCTTGTCGGCAGGTTGCGAGGTTTTCCAACCTCGTCGTTCCAATAACCATCAAAGCGCACCGCCTTCCTGACTGCCGGGCGTTCCCGCTTGCGTCAGCAGTTCCCCCGAGCGCGCTTCAAGGAAGGTCTTCAACTCCGCCGCCGCCTTGCCGCCGAAGCCGGTCACGCTGGCGATGTCCTCCAGCGTGGCCAGGCGCAGGCGCTGCACGGAGCCAAACTTTTTCAGCAGCGCGGCCTTGCGCCGTTCGCCGATGCCGGGGAATTCGTCGAGGATGCTCTCCGAGATTTTCTTCACGCGCAGTTGCGCGTTGTAGCTGTTGGCCACGCGATGCGATTCGTCGCGAATGCGCTGGAGCAGCTTGAGCGCGTTGCTCTCGTGCGAGAGGCGCAGCGGCTCCTTCTCGCCGGGGCGGTAAATTTCCTCGAACTCTTTCGCGAGTCCGATGATGGCGATGTGCGACAGCCCGAGCTTTGCCAATTCCGCGCACGCGGCGTTGAGCTGGCCTTTGCCGCCGTCAATCACGATGAGGTCGGGGAAGGTGGTGAGTGAGTGAGTGGGTGAGTGAGTGAGTGGGAGGGCAGACGTTCCGTTCTCACCTATCCACTCACCCACTTTCCCACTCACGGTCTTCGCGCCTTCTTCACTCAGCGGCGGAAACGCCTCGCCTGGATTCTTCATCAGCTCGCGCAACTCCTCGACGATGGCGCGGTCCTCCTCGTTCTCCTTCGCCGTCTCACCCTGCGCCTCGCGCAAGAGGCGCGCGTAGCGGCGGCGCACGGCTTCGGCGATGCACGCAAAATCGTCCTGCCCTTCCACGCCTTTAATTTTCAGCCGACGATAATTCGCGCGGTCAGGCCGGCCATTTCGGAACGCCACCACCGACGCCACCTTGAACGTGCCGCTGATGTTCGAGATGTCGAAGCCTTCGACACGCACGGGTGGCGCAGGCAAGCCGAGCACTTTGCCGAGTTCCATGTTGTCGCGCTCCGGCATCACCGACACGGGCAGGTTCCACGGCGTGCGCTCGAAGCGCGTGGTCTTCGCCGTCGTGCGTTTCAGCGACGTAATGGCGTCGCGCAACTCGGCGGCCTTCTCGTAGTCCTGCGCCAGCGCGGCCTTCTTCATCTCCGCGTCGAGGTGGTCCTGCATCTCCTCGCACTGGCCCGAGAGGAAGCTGCACGCCGCCGTGACCTGCTCCTTGTATTGCTCCAGCGTCACGTTGTTCACGCAGGGCGCGGTGCAGAATTTCAAATGGCCGTAGAGGCAGTGCTTGTAATCCGCCTCGGTCGGCGTGAGCGGACGGCAGCCGCGCAGGTTGAACGTCTTGCGCATCAACGCCAGCGTCGAGCGCAGCGCGCCTGCGTCGGGGAAGGGGCCGAAGTAACGCGCGCCGTCATCTTGCTTGATGCGGGAAAAGCAAAAGCGCGGGATGGGATCGTTGAGATTCACCTTCACCATCAGGAAGCGTTTGTCGTCGCGGAAGCTGATGTTGTAGCGCGGCTGGAATTCCTTGATCAGCTTGCCTTCGAGCAGCAGCGCCTCCGGCTCACTCCGCACCACATGCACGTCGAGGTCTTGAATGGCCTCGACCAGCGCGTTGAGCTTCAAGTCCCAGCCCATTCGGCGCGACGGATGAAAATACTGCGACACGCGCTTGCGCAGGTCGCGTGCCTTGCCCACGTAGATCACGCGCCCGAAGCGGTCCTTCATCAGGTACACGCCCGGCTTGTGCGGAAGCTGCGAGAGCTTGTCGCGGATGTGATCGGTCGCTGGCACGCCGGAGAATTTCGCGCAAACCCGTGCGGGCGCAAAGAGGTTTCCTGTGCCACTGGTCTTCGGGCTTTCTGTCGCCCACACAGATGAGCAACATTGCCATTGTGCACCTTCTCCGCTACCAACCTGCTAAAGCCAGAGCATCATGAACGAGCCACAACCAGCCAGCTTGCCCGCCGCCGAAACCCAGGGCGGGGCGGGAAAAAATCGGAGACGGCGGGTCATATGGATCATCGGGTGCGCCATGCTGGTTAATGCTCTGTTGCTGGGTATGGTGCTGCTGGATGCCAGTGCAAAGGCCAAGCATCGTGCCCAAAGCATCACCTGCCTCTCGAAGTTAAAGCAGATCGACCTCGCCGCCATAATTTGGGCGCACAAACATGCCGAAGTTTTCCCCAAAGATTTTCTTACGATGTCCAATGAACTCACGACGCCAAAGTTGCTCCTGTGCCCTGCAGATCGAAGCAAGATGCGGGCATCGGACTGGTCGCAGTATCATGCGGTTAGCAATGTTTCCTACGAGTTCGTGCGTCCTGAAATTGTAGCATCGGGGGTGTCCACCCAGGTTGTCTTTCGTTGCCCGATTCATAAGCATGTCGCCTTGGTGGATGGCAGCGTCCACTGGGGACAACCTTGATTGCAGCAGCAACTCAGAAGCGGAAGCGCACGAACCACAGCAAGATTCCGAGCATGAGTGTGCCCGCCGTGATCGCAACGCCCGTGCGGAAGGCGCGGTCGTGATATTCAAACACCACCGCGCGCGCACCAGCGGGAACGGCCACGGCTTGAAACGCATGGTTCGCGCGCAGGACAGGCGTGGGCCGGCCATCCACCCGCGCGCGCCACGCGCCGTAGAAACTTTGCGCGACGACGAGCAGCGTGTCGGCCTTCGCTGTCACTTCAAAGTCGAGACGGTGCGCCGTGTAACGCGCGGTGGTGATGCGCGCGGCGACATCGTTGGTGGCGGTGACGGAGGATTGATTTTCCACCGGCAAATACACTTCCTCGCCCGGACGAAACGACGCGGAGACCAGCGCCGCGCCCGTCGTCGGACGGTCGGCGAAGATGGGCCGCTGTCCAATGGTCGCAAGCGGTCTCGAGCTGGGGCGGTTCGTCCAGTCGAAGATCGAGTCCGGGGCGTTGACATGCGAGACGCTGAGAAAATCCAGCAGGGGCGAGTCGAGGTAGTTGCTATTCTGAAACCAGAACTTGGTCAGCAACTGCTTTTGCTCGTGCAGGTAGAGCGAGTAGAAACCGTCCGTCATGGGAATGCCCTCCACGAGATTGCAGTCGCTGAACAGTGTCCGGCGGTGGAGCAGAAAATCCTGCGCCGGATCGGAGAGCATGGTGCTGTAAATCCTGTCGTAGGCCGGGCGCGTGAGCATGGCGCGATGGCCGGACAGGCCGGGCGCGGGATTCAGTTGCACGAGACCGGAAGCAAACGCGCCCGAAGGAATGACCGGGTTGGTCTTCGGGCTTTGCGTGATGCCATCGAGGAACAGGAGCACGAGGATCAGCAGTCCGAGCGCGCGCATCATTTTCTCCCGCGTCATGCGGAGGACCGCGCCGAGCAGCGCCGTCACCGCCACGACGAAAACAATCCGGCTCAACCCGCTCCACATCGTCGCGACAGGATTTTCCCACGGCGCCGGATGCCAGCGCGCGTAAAGAACAATGCCTACGATGACCGCCACCACTCCGCCGCTGATCAGCCAGAGAGCGCGCACGACCCGCTGATTTCCCGCCGCCACCAGACGCGCCACCGTGAACGCCGCGAGCAACGGCAGCACAAAATTTAGAATGATGAGAAACTTCACCGGGAAGCGCATGAACTCCAGCTTGGGCGCGAGGCGGCGCAAGAGCGGGTAGGCAAACCCATTGTCGCCGAGCGCGAAGACGATGCTGAAAACTGCCAGCCCCACCAGCAACCACACGCGCGCGCCACGCCCTCGGCCCAAGGCGAGCAGCGCCAGAATCACGCCGCACACGCCAGTGTAGTACGAGGCGACCCACTCCTGCCCGTATTGAAAATAGCTGCCGGACGGAATGCGCAGCGTGCGGAACAGCGGCACAAAAAAATTCGCCCAGCCCCACGTCGGAATCGGCCAGTACGCGCCGGCTTCGCCCTGGCTCCGGCTGGACGCGCGCATCAGTTCGAAGAAGGGCAGCAGTTGCGCCGCCGCCAGTCCGCTGACGAGCAGCGTGAGCACCGTCATGCGAAGCATCCCCTGCCCCACTTTCACTTGGCGCGTTGCGCAGTCGGTGAGAAACAGCGCGCCTGTGATCAGCCAGGTGAAGAGAATCACCTCCGGCGCTCCGGCCATCATCTGCACTCCGCTGACCAGCGCGGCGAGCAGCAGTGGGCGTCCGCCCTCCTGCCAGCCGCGTTGCACGAGCAGCACGACCCACGGCATCAGGCCGAGCGCGGCGATGTTGTTCGGCCACATCAGGCAGTTGAGCATGAAGCCGTTGAAGGTGAAGAGCAGCCCGGCCACGGCGGCGGCGAAGTTGTTGTCCGACCAGCGCCGCGCGAGCAAATACATCCCCAGTCCGCCGACAAAAAGATGCAGCACGCAGAACAGATTCAGCGACCACGGCAGCGGCAGCAGCAGATAAATGAGCGAGCCGGGATAAAGCGTGAGCGTGTTCCACTGCGCGAGAAACGGCAGCCCGCAATTGCTCAAGGGATTCCACAGCGGCAACTCTCCGCGCCAGAACGCCTCGCGATGGTAGTGCGCCAGCGGATGGCTGAAGTAACCGAAGTCACGCAGGAAAAAACTTTGCCCGCCAAACAGCACGGCGGCGAAATTCACCGCGAGCAGCGCGCCGAGCAGCGCGGCAAAACGTCCGGGCGTGAACCACGCGGTCCATGACGGCGGGGCCGCTTCGGCGCTGTTCTGGAAGCCAGACATCGCTCCACTAGCGGGCGTCTGGCCGGAATCTTGAACGTCCTTCTTCACAGCAGCCACGCGCTCTGGCTGTCCTTGTAATGGCGGCGGCAGACGGACACGTAGCGTTCGTTGCCGCCGATTTCGATTTGCGCGCCGCTCTTCACGGGCGCGCCGCTGGCGTCGAGGCGCAGCACCATCGTGGCCTTGCGCCCGCAGTGGCAGATGGTTTTCAACTCGATCAAATTATCCGCCCACGCGAGGAGCCACAGGCTGCCCTCGAAAAGATTGCCGAGAAAATCCGTCCGCAGTCCGTAGCACAACACGGGAATACGAAGTCGGTCGGCGAGATCGGTAAGCTGCTCGACCTGGGCCTTGGTCAGAAACTGCGCCTCGTCCACGAGCACGCAGGAGAGCACGCCCTTCGCGTGCTGCGTCTCGGCGATGGTGAAAAGATTTTCCTCGCGGTCGAAGGCCCGCGCTTCCGCCGAAAGCCCGATGCGCGAGGCGACCTTGCCGGGGCCGGCGCGGGTGTCCAGCGCGGGCGCGAGGACGAGCGTGTTCATGCCGCGCTCCTGGTAATTGTAGCTGGACTGGAGGAGCACCGTGCTCTTCCCCGCGTTCATCGCCGAGTAATAGAAATAAACTTTGGACATGGCTGCGGTTGGTTTGGAGCGCTACGGCTGGGCGATGCAGAACAGATTCTTGTCCGAACGGATAAACAGACGCTTCCCGGAGACAGCCATCGAAGCCTGGCACTTTTCGCCGAGGGAATTTTTCGCCAGCACTTTGAACACGGGCGCGGCCTCGATGACCGTGGTGTCGCCGGCTTCGGAGAGGAAATAGATTTTGCCGTCGGCATAAACCGGGGAGGCGCTGTAGTTCCCGCCCACGCGCTCCTGCCAGATGATTTCGCCCGTCGCCGCGCTGTAGCAGTAAGCCACGCCGCCGTCGGTGATGGAGAACAGATTCGTGCCGACCAGAATCGGCGAGGGCTGCGTGGTCACGCCTTTCTTCTGCTCCCAGGCGATGTGCGTCGCGGTCACGTCGCCCTTGGCGCCGCCGAGTTTCACGGCGCGCAGCGTGGGCTTCTCGAAACCAGACGAGGCGTAAACCACGCCGTCGCCCAGCACTGGCGAAGGCGTCACCCCTTCGCCCTGCGCGTAAATGGACCAGATGAGTTCGCCCGTCTTTGGATCAAAGCCCTGCACCCGGTCGCCCGCGCCGCTGATGATTTGCGCCTGTCCGTCCACGGTCGCGACGAAGGGCGTGACGTGCGAGATGCGGGACATCCCGCGTTTTCCCGTCCACACGCGCGCACCAGTTTTCGTGTCGAGCGCGACGACGAGCGCTTTGTCCCACGGGATTTGCCAGCCGGTCTTTTCGTTGTCGTCCACCTTGGGCCAGTTGCCGGCGGCGGTGACGGGGTTGCTGCCGTCATAAGGCATGATGAGCCGCCCCTCGTGAACGATGGGCGAGGAGCCGAGGCCGTGGCGCGAGTAGAACTTCACGTCGCGATTCACCCACGCGACCTCGCCGTTCATCGTCAGCGCGACCACGCTGCCGTCGCCAAAGACGGCATAAACTTTTTCGCCGTCCGTCGTGGCCGTGGGTGTGGCGTAGGAATTCTTGTTCTCCTTGCGGCGCGGCTGCTGTTCGAGCACTTGCTTGTTCCAAACGACCGCTCCGCTCGCCGCGTCCACGCAGAGCACATGGCACTTAGACCCGCTCTCCGTGACGCTGGTGAGAAAGATTTTTCCGTTCCACACGATGGGCGAGGACCACCCTTCGCCGGGGACGGCGGTTTTCCAGACGACGTTGGACGTCGCACTCCAGTGCAGCGGCAGGCCCGTCTCGCGTGAATGCCCCTGCCCGTTCGGCCCGCGAAAGCGCGGCCAGTTTTCAGCGGCGGATTTCGTCGGCCCGGAGTCGCGGGACAGGCAGCCGGCAAACAGTACCGCGGCACAGGCCAGCGCGAGAATGGTGAGTCGTTGCATGGCGGAGAAGTTAGTGAGCAAGCCAACTGCGACAAGAGGAAACCACTTGTCGCTGTTCAGATTTTCAAACGCAGCCGCGGCCCCGCTCCGGTCATCGGCTTCGCCTCCTCGACTGGCTCCGGCTCCGTCACGGCTTTCGCGATGGGCCGCAGCGGTACGAGTCGCGCCATCCCGAGCGGGATTTCCAAATCATCGTTGTAGTGCAGCACCGTCACCTGCTTGGCCGGCACGTCGAAGTTCGCGAAGAGCATGGTCGCGGGCAGATCGCAGCGGAACACGCCCGGCTCATCGGCGCGGCGCGCGGCGCGGATGCGGTCGCCGGTGGACGGGTGCGTGTCGAACAGGCCGCTCTTCTCCAAGCCCATCGCGTCTTCGAGACGGGTGCGGGCGTCGTCGCGCAGTTCCGTGTCCGTGCGCATGACGTAGGCGGAAAAATTCTCCGGCAGCTCCTTGCTCTGGTTCCAACCGACGCGAACTTTTTTATACGTCTGGCCGACGACGTGGTTGAGGACGTGCATCCGGCGGCTCGTGGATTCAAAGTCCGCGCTGCCCGCGAGTTTGGTTTCGTAACTGTCCGCGTCGAACTCCATCTGGCGCAGCATGAAGCAGCCGACGCCGTGGCCGAGATACATCAGCATCTTCAGCACGAGCCGCGAGCACCACACGGCGAAGCGCGCGGTGCCGACGAGGAAAGCCACTTTGCCATCCTCGGTCTCGGCCCATTCCTCCAGCGTCTCGTCCCACTGATCGCGCTCGTACACCACGCGCGCGAACCAGCCGTTGACGCTGCGGATGACGTAGGTGAGGCGCATCCCGAAGCCTTGCGTGAAGTGGCCGAACTCATGCGCCAGCACGCCGGCAAACTGCGTCACGTTCAGCCCGGCGACGAGCGGCAGGCCGATGGTCAGCACGAGATCATTTCCAAAGAGACTCAGCAGGCCGCGCCGAAAACTGGCCGAGGCGTTGAGATTGCAGTCGAGATCAATGCGCTTGGGAAACGGCGCTCCGACCGTCTCGCAAATCTTCGCAATGAAGGCAAAGAGCAACGGTTCCGCGCCGGGATTAAGCGCAAGCGGCTGCGCGCTTTTGGGACGGCGGGCGAACAGCGGCTTGACCATGAAGAACACGAGCACTACGCCCGCGAAGAGCGGCGCTGCGTAGAGCAAACCCTTCAGAATCATCACGCGCGCCCCGCCCCGCCCTGAAAACAGAAACGTGCCGAGCGTGGCCCACAAATAAACGCCCCACGCCGCCAGCGCGATGAGCGCGAGATACAGCACCGGCAGCAGCAGCATGAAGATGCTCACGAAGACGAGTCCGAACTGGTAGAGGAACGACACACGGGTCTTCTTGACCGGCCCGGTGAAGAGCGCGAGCAGTTCTGGTGCGGTGAGTTCCTCGGGCGTGGCGACGGGTGCGGGCACTGCTGCCGTTTCAGGCAGCGTGAGTTCCGTCTGCTGCTGGCACGAGGGACAGGCGATGGTCGTGCCGGCCATTTCGATGGGGAACTCAAGGTGCGTGTTGCAGTGCGCGCAAGGGCATTTGGCCGTGGCTGGGTTCATGGCTGGCGCGAGTGAACACAAACCCGCCCGCCTCGGCAATCTGAGAAACGCCCGCATTTCCGGCCTCCTCTCCCAGCGGGAGAGGAATGAGGTGAGGGAGAAAGGCTGGAAGGTTCCTTAATGTTCGCATACCGCAAGACCTCGCACACGTTCTCCCTCACCCCGGCCCTCTCCCGCTGGGCGAGGGAGGCGGAGCGCGTTCGTGATCGATGGCTCTACTGCCTTGTAGGTGACGACGTGAGGAGTCCGTGATCAAACAACGGGAAAATAGTGAGACTCGTCACCCCGTCACCTACGAAAACATTTACTTTACGCGGATGACATACACCGCCGTGACATACGGCGGGAACGGCTGCGCGCCCGGACTGAAATCCGTGGTCACAAAATTCTGCGGCACACCCACGCCCGCGTTGTCCGCCTGCGCCGTGGCAAACGAATCAATCCCGCCCACCGTCCCGCTGCTCAGACTGCCCCGGATAAACCGCTGCGCGCCCGTGTTGATGTCCGGCATCAACTGCCCGTCCAGCGGTGAAGCCGCGTCGCTAAGGAACTGTCCGTTGCACTCCACGAAGTTCGCGGGCAAGGCCGGCACGCCGGGAATGTCCTTAAACCACGGGATGATGCCGCCAATGGGCACCAAACCGCTCACCACGGCGAGCTGCGCGGCCAGCGCATCCATCAGCGCCTTGAGTCCGTTGAACTGGTTCCGCAATTCCTCCGCATCAATCACCGAGAGGTTCGCGGGCAAGAGAGGGTTAAACATAAAATTAGAGGTCAGAGGTCAGAAGACAGAGATCAGAAGTCAGGGGTCAAAAATTAGAAATTGGAAATCAAAGATTTGAAATCAGCGTTTGAAAAAAGTCAGAGGTCAGAGGGTGGGGCATCGGTCCGGCTGACCTCCGCCCTTTGCCCTCTGACCTCTTTGTTTTACGGAATCATCCGGCACACCGGATCACTCCACGGGCCGTGGCCCAGGCGGTTCACGCCGCGCACGCGCGCCCAGCGTTTCTCGCCGCTGGTCAGGTCGGTCAGCAGCGCCTTGGCTTCGCTCACCACGTTCTCCTGCACCCAGCTCGTGGGCGTGATGGGATCTGGACTCGACTGCACGATCCAAGAGTCCGCCTGCTTCTGGTTCGGCCAGCGCAGACGCATCTCCTGCTCCAGCTCGCCCACCGTGGCGATCAGGCCCAGCGGAGCCACACAAGGCTTGGGCGTGGAGCCGGTGCTGCGGAGCTGCAAGCCCAGGCTCTGCAACTTCACGGCATCGAAGCCCGTGGCGCCTTCCGCGTGCGCCACGAACTGCGCGATGGCCAGGCGGATCTTGTCCATGTGCTCGTCGCGGTCGGCCCGCAGCATCGCACCATGGTCATCCGCCACCTCCACGGCGTTGATTTTCGTTTCACCGTCATCCACCAGCGCTTGCAGCGTGACGAGGGACGGAGTCGGCGTCGGGACATTCGGATTGCCCGTGGCCGCTGTGATGAGGTTCTTCAGGAACTGAATCAACCCCGCAATGGTGAGGTCCCAGATCCGAAGGGAGCGTTGGAAGTGAGTTCAGGACGGGGGGGTGAAGAGTGTGGCGGCGCAGGCCAGTGCCAAAAGAGGGGGCAAAAACTGGAGACGGGCGGGCGGCGCGCGGATGAAAAGTAAAACTCTGGGGCGCGCGTCAAAGGTTCATCCAACGCAACCGGAAAAAACGCGGCCCCGTGGGCCACACGACCACGCGGACGCGTCCACCGGAAAACTGAATCAACTCCGGCACCGGTTGCCAGTCCGGCGCGGTCAGACTCCCGGTCGATTCCAGCGTGCCGCTCCATCCTTCCGTCCACGACACCTCGACGCTGCCGTCGGATTTTCGTTCCACGCGCAGGCGCGGCCGCGTCGCCAGCGAGATGTTATCCAGCGAGTACGCCGGGTCGGTGTTCGGCCCATTGTCATCCACCCACATGAGGTAGAGTTCCGCGCCCGCGAACCACGCGCCGCCGGGCCACGAGTTGATGACCGTCTCCAGGCGGCCCGTTGTGCCCACACTCAGGTTCGGAATCAGGGTCCAACTGTTCGACGCGCCGGAAAGGCTGGAGTAAACGCGGTAGCCGGGAAGATTCTCCTGCGTGATGGGCACTCCGCCCCAGATTCGCACTTCGCAGGAAATTTCCAGCCACTGCAGGAACGCGCCCGTGTCATTGCGAAAAATTCCCAGCATCGGCGCGTAACGGTTGTTGCCCATGCGCGTGAACAGGTACTTCCCGGTCGAAGACCATTGCCCGGAGGTGAATGGCCCAGGCGGGTTATTGAGGGACTGGATGAGCGGGAGGCTGATCGACGCGGCGGACAAACTCTGCACGGCGGCATCCATTTCCGCAGGCGTGCTGATGCTTTCAGGAGTACCGACGACCGTAATCGTGCGCCATTCGTTCGTGGTGGGAAACGTGTCAAATGTCAGGAGCGTTTCGCCCGGTGCCACCGGGATGGCGGCGAAAATTCGGGGCATCAGCATCAACGCGAATGTTGCGAGAGCGAGCCAAGCTTTCATGGGAATGGCCGAAACTGTGCCCGTGAGCGGCGGAAGACAAGCGGGAATTCCAAACGCACGGGCAGGATAATTCTTTTAACTGCTCGCGCTCGTGTAGTGGCGCACTGAGTAGCGCCAGCCGAGTTCCGAGACCACGGCGCAGGCCAGCATCATGCCGAGCAGCAGGAGGAGTTCGCCGGGTGAGCGGAGTTTTGCGACGAGCATTTTGGCCGGCACGTTCGCCACCAGCACCATGGGGATGACGAAGGTGAAGACCATTTTGAACACGCCGCGATACGCCGCGTCGGGCAGGCGCGAGATGTTGAAGAGGCTGTAGTAGCCCCACACGATGCCCTGCGCGCGCACCGTCCAGAAGCTGATCGTGGTAAGCAGAAACATCAGCGAGTAGTGGATCAAAATGCCGGCCAGTGACGCGATGGCGAAGCCGAGGAACTGCAGGACCGTCGGCACGAGCGCGAGCTGGTGCAGCGCGTAGCCGATGACGGCGAGCGCGGACGCGGCGTTGATGAAGGAGCCGAGGTCCACCTTGCGCAGCGAGAGGAGGAAGCGCGTGTTGACCGGCAACAGCAGCATGAAGTCGAGCCGCCCGGTGCGGATGAGTTCGGACATCTCCATGCAGTTGGTCAGGAAGAAGGCCTGGAAAATCTGCTGGATGAAA
>JANOAY010000499.1:0-6687 GCA_031411375.1 Pedosphaera sp.
GGCGTGGCTGGCTGCGGCTGGTCGAGGACGACACAGCCGCGCTCCGGGATTTTCAAACAGGCTCTTAGCTACATGCGCATCGAATCGCTCGAAGCCTACGTGCTCGTCGCGCAGGATCGGAGCGGGGTGACGGTTTTCCAGCGGAGCAAGAACTGGCGGGCCGAGGTCTGCAAAGGTCGGGAGCAATCCATTCGTCTTGAGGCGATTGATTTCACGGCGTCCTTGTCTGCCATCTACGAAGGCATCGCGGTTTAATTCGCCTTCCCGCCGTTGTCGGGGCAGTTGCGTAGGCGTATCTCGGGCGGCAGCCGGTTGCGCTCCGAGCGACCGCTTCAGGAAAACGAGTTTCGGCTGACACAGGCGCCTGCACTGTTCGCTTTTCAGCCGCGTTTTTGTCCGGCAAACTCCGCCCATGTTCACTCGATTGTTCGTCGCCGTGGCGGCGTGTTTTTTTGTTTTCAACTCCTTCGCGCAGGACGCGGCGAACAAACCTGACCCGTCGCCGCACGCGCCGAAAGCGTTGCCGCCGGAGGCCACTTCGTCGCGACCGCAGAAGATCGCGCCGCCGTCGCCGGGTGAGCGCGTGGTGTTCCTCGGCAATGGCCTCGCGGAGCGCGATGTGTATTACAGCCGCATGGAGACGGAGCTGCATCTGCGCTTTCCGGCGCAGCAACTCCTCGTGCGCAACATGGGGCGGCCGGGGGACACGCCGGGGTTTCGTCCGCATCCGGCGCGCAAATCGCAGTGGGCTTTTCCGGGTGCGGAGAAGTTTCATCCTGAGCTGAAGCAGCACAACGGCATCGGCTTTTTCCCCACGCCGGATCAATGGCTCACCCATCTGCAGGCGGACACCATCGTGGCGTTCTTCGGCTACAACGAGTCGTTCGACGGGCCGGGTCGCGTGGACAATTACGAGGCGGAACTCGAGGCGTTCGTGAAGCACACGCTGAGCAAGGCTTACAACGGCGTGGCCGCGCCGCGACTCGTACTGGTGTCGCCGATTGCCTTTGAAGATTTGTCGGCGAAGCGGGATTTGCCGAACGGCCAGAAAGAGAACGCGAACCTCGCGCTCTACACGGCGGCGACGGAGAAGGTGGCGAAGCGCAACGGGCTGACGTTCGTGAATCTGTTCCAAGGCACGCTGGCGCGCTACGCGAACAAGAGCCTGCCGCCGCTGACCATCAACGGCTTCGCGCCCACGGAAGCGGGCTACGCGGAACTCGGCGTGATGCTCGCCGAGGGCGTGTTCGGCAAACAGCCGCGCCAGTCGAAGGCGGATGCGGCGCTCGTGAACGCGGCGGTGAAGGAAAAGGATTTCTTCTGGAACAACGATTACAACCTGGTGAACGGCGTTCACACCCACGGCCAGCGTTACGCGCCCTACGGCCCGCAGAATTATCCCGAGGAAGTGGCGAAGACGCGCGAGCTGATGGCGATTCGCGAGGCGCGCCTGCACGAAGTCGCGAAGGGCACCACGAAGAGCCTCGCCGTGGACGACTCGACGACGCGCGTGCTGCCGCCGGTGCCGACGAATTTCAAACGGCCCATCGAGTATCTCGACGGCAAGAAGGCCATCGAGAAGATCAAGATGATGAACGGCTACCAGGTCGAGCTGTTCGCGTCGGAGAAGGAATTCCCCGACATGAAGAACCCGGTGCAGATGTCGTTCGACGACAAGGGCCGGCTCTGGGTCGCAGTAATGCCGACCTATCCGCATTACAAGCCCGGCGACGCGCGGCCCGACGACAAACTGCTCATCCTCGAAGACACGGACAACGACGGGCGCGCGGACAAGCAGACTATCTTCGCGCGCGGTCTGCATCTGCCCATCGGCTTCGAGCTGGCGCCCGAGGGCGTTTACCTTTCGCAGGAGCCGAACCTCTGCCTGCTCGTGGATGACGACAAGGACGACAAAGCCGACCGCATGGAAATCATCATGCACGGCTTCGACACGCACGACACGCATCACGCCATCTCGGCGTATTGCGCGGACGCAAGCGGCGCGTTCTATCTGCTCGAAGGCCGCTTCCTGCACAGCCAGGTCGAGACGCCCTACGGCCCGCGCCGTTGCAACGATGGCGGCGCGTGGCGCTTCGATCCGAAGAGCTTCCGCCTCGAACGCCACAACCAGGTGGACGTGAACAATCCTTGGGGCTACTCGTTCGACTACTGGGAACAGGATTATCTCAGCGACGCGTCGAGCGGCGAAAATTTCTGGTCGCTGCCGCTCTCCGCCAAAATGCCTTACGGCGTGGAGATCAAGAAGGTCGGCGAGTTCGCGCCCAAGCGTTCGCGGCCCACGTCCGGCGCGGAGTTTGTCTCCTCGCGTCACTTTCCCGACGAGGCACAGGGCGACTTCATGATTTGCAACAGCATTGGGTTCCTCGGCATCAGTTTCCACGATGTGTGGGAAGACGGCTCCGGTTTCTCCGGCAAGGTCGCGGGTGATTTGCTCTCGTCGAGCGATCCGAATTTCCGGCCCGTGGATTTGGAATTCGCGCCCGATGGCTCGCTCTACGTGGTGGACTGGCACAACGCGCTCATCGGCCACATGCAGCACAACGCGCGCGACCCGAACCGCGACCACGATCACGGCCGCATCTATCGCATCACCTATCCGGGCCGTCCGCTGGTCAAGCCGGCCAAGGTGGATGGCGCGAGCATCCCGGAACTGTTGGAGAACTTGAAGCTGCCCGAGTATCGCACGCGCTACCGCACGCGCCGCGAACTGCGCAGCCATCCCGCGAGCGAAGTGATTCCCGCCGTGAAGAAGTGGGCGGCCAAGCTCGACAAGTCCGAGCCGAAGTACGAGCACCATCTCTGCGAAGCCCTCTGGGCGACGTGGGCGCAGAACAAGCCGGACGCGGATTTGCTCAAGCGCTGCCTCTACGCGAACGCGCCACAGGCCCGCGCCGCCGCCGTGCATGTGCTGCGCTTTTCCGCGCACCAGATTCCCAACTCGACCGACCTGTTCCTCCAGGCCGCCCGCGACGCGCATGGCCGCGTGCGCCTCGAAGCCATCGTCGCTGCGTCGTGGCTTGATAACACCGACGGCGCACGCATCGTGCTCGAGGCGATGAAAATGCCCTTCGACAAATGGATGGGTCCCGTGACGAAACAGATTCTCGAAAACACGTTGAAGGACGACGTGGCCGGGCTGCAAAAAACTTCCGGCTTCACGCTGGCCGGCAATCCCAACGCGCAGGCGTGGCTCGACGGCACGTTCAAATTCGCCGCCGCACCGAAGACGGAGGAGGAAAAAACCTTCGGCCCGACGCGCGCGCTCACCGGCGACGAGTTGAAGTCGTATCAGCTCGGACGCTCCATCTACCTGCGTGACGCGCATTGCGGCACCTGCCATCAGCCGAACGGGCAGGGGATGCCCGCCATGTATCCCTCGCTCGCGAAGAGCGAATGGCTGAACAGCGACGAGCGCCTGATCAAGATCGTGCTGAAGGGCCTGTGGGGCCCGATGGAGATCGGCGGACAAAAGTTTGACCCGAGCAAAGGCGTGCCGCCCATGCCGGGCTTCGGCGGTTTCCTGAGCGACGAGGAAGTGGCCGGCACGATCAACTACGTGCGCCAGTCCTTCGGCAACGACCTCCCGCTCGTCACCACCGCACAGGTCGTGAAGGTTCGCGCCGCGACCAAAGACCGCGCCGACTTCTACATGGTCGAGGACATCATGAAGGAACACCCGCTGCCCGGCTGGGAAAAGTGGGAGAAGATGGCCAAGCCCACCAAGTCGGAATACGAGTAGCCGCTGAGGTTCTTCTCCCTCTCCTCGTCAACGGGGAGAGGGAGACCGGGTCGCCGCGCCGCATCTGACCGCGCAACATTTGCATTCGCTTCTGGCCAAGTGAGACCCATGATCCGTTCAAATCATCGCTATGAAAAATTGCCTCATCTTCATCTTGGCGCTGGTCGCCAGCCTCGCGCGCGCGGCGGAACCCATCGTGCTCGCCGATTTTGAAGGCTCCGACTACGGCGCGTGGAAAACCAGTGGCGACGCTTTCGGCACCGCGCCCGCGCGCGGCACGCTGCCGGGGCAGATGAAAGTTTCCGGCTATCTCGGCCAGGGGTTGGTGAATTCTTTCCAAGGCGGCGACAATGCGAAAGGCCGCCTCACGTCGCCGGTGTTCCAGATCGAGCGGAAGTTCATCACCTTCCTGATCGGCGGCGGCGGGTTTGCCGACGAGACGTGCATGAATCTCGTGGTGGCGGGAAAAACCGTCCGCACCGCCGTCGGGCCGAACGCGAATTCCGGCGGCGCAGAAGCCCTCGCGCCCGTCGCGTGGGACGTGACGGAGTTCGCGGGCCGCGAGGCGACCCTCGTGATCGTGGACGCGCGCGCGGGCGGCTGGGGTCACATCAATGTAGATCAGATTGTGCTGACCGATGTGCGCGGGGCGGTCGCGCTGGCGGCGCTGCCCTTGCCGCCTGCGTCCGAGCGCACGCGCCGCCTGAAACTCGACGGCGATTTTCTCCAGCTCCCGCTGGTCCATCGCGAGGACGGACGGAAGCCCGGTCTCGAAAAACTTTCCATCGAGGCCGACGGAAAACTGCTCCGCTACATGCACGTCGAGTTTCCCAAGGAGGGTGCGCCGCCGGACTTCTGGTATTCCGCCGACCTGCGCGAGTTCAAGGGCCGCGAGGTCACGCTCCGCTACAAGTCGCACGACGCCGCCATGCTGGAGCGATTGAAAATGGGCGACCAGGAGATCATTGATCCGAAAGCCTACGAGTCGTTGCACCGCCCGCGTTTTCATTTCAGCCCGCGCCTGGGCTGGATGAACGACATCAACGGCAGCTACTGGTTGGACGGCCTCTATCACGTCTTCTACCAGTTCAATCCCGCGACCACGAGCCGGGGCGCGGGCTTCGACATGCACTGGGGCCACTCGGTGAGCAAAGACCTGGTGCGCTGGGAGGAATGGCCCGTGGCGATTTTTCCCGACGCTTCCGGCCAATGCTACTCCGGCACGACCGTCATGCAGCAGCGACCCATTCCCGGCTTGAACGAGGGCGTGAAGCTGCCCGCGCCCGCGATGTTCTTTTCCGCCACCGCGCCGTTCTCCCAGCACCTCGCGACGACGCCCGACGGCGGGCGCTCGTGGAAACGCTTCGCGGGCAATCCCGTGATCCCCAACCTCGGCGACGGCGATCGCGATCCGAAAGTGATCTGGCATGAGGCGTCGCAGCATTACGTCATGGTGCTCTACGTGGGCGGGCCGGACAGCTACCGCTTCCTGCGCTCGAAGGATTTGCAGAAGTGGGAGCAGACCAGCTCGATTCCGAACTGGTTTGAATGCCCGGAATTTCTGCCGATGAAATCCGCCGTCACGGGCGAAGACCTGATGCTGCTCTACGGCTGTTATCGCACGCCGAAGGGCGCGAAGGAGCCGTTCAACTCCAACTCCGCCTATCAGCTCGGACGCTTCGATGGAAAAACCTTCACGCCCGTCACGAAGCATCGCAACGCGCACCTTGGACCGAACTTCTACGCCGCGCTCGTGTTCATGAACGCGCCGAAGGGCCGCCCCATCATGATGGGCTGGGCGCGCGACACGCGGTTTCCGAGCGAGCATTTCAACCAGTGCGCGAGCGTCCCGCTGGAGATGCGGATGAAGGCTCTCAACGGCGAGGACACGCTGTGCTTCGAGCCGGTGGAGGAAGTCAGCGCGCTGCGCGGCCAGCCTTTGATCAAACTCGCGAACGTCACCGTCGCCGAGGCCGCTGCGAAACTTGCCGCGCTGACCAGCGACGCCGCGCTTGATGTCGTGCTGCGCTTCCGTCCCGAGGCGACGGGCGCGGTGAACGTGAAGCTCCGCCGCCTCGCCTTCAGCTACGACCCTGCGACCCGGACGCTCCAGCGCGGCAGCCAGAGCACCGTGATTCATCCGGGAAAATCCGTGGACGCGCGCTTCCTGATTGATCGCGGCATCGTCGAGAGCTTTTGGAACGGCGGCGAGGCGGCTTACACCCTCGGCTCGCTGCACACGGACGCCGGCCCGGCTTTTGCCATCGAAGGTCGCGCCGCCATCGAGGAACTGACCGTCTATCCGATGGCGGACATCTGGAAGTGAGCGCGTGAGGCGTTCACCTGTTCCTCGTAGAAAATTGCGGCCAGAACCGGAGCCGCCTGCTTTACTCGCGGCATGATTATCACCGGCATTGGCGACGAGGCGGCAAACAGCATTGATGGACAAATCCGCGCGCATCAGGCGCTCGGTTGGAAGACCATCGAGATGCGCGGCGTGGAGGTGCCGGGGTTTGCCAAGGCGAACTTTCACGAGATTCCCGACGCGGCGTTTGATCTCGCGGCTGGGAAGTTAAAGGACGCGGGCATCAGCGTGTTGTGCTTTGGTTCCACGATCATGAACTGGCAGAAGACGGTGGCCACGCCGTTTGACGTGACGTTGGGCGAGGTGAAGCGGTGCATTCCCCGGATGCAGAAGCTCGGGACGAAGTTCGTGCGCGTGATGAGTTTCAAGCCGGGCGACGATGAGGCGGCGATTCCCGCCGAAGTTTTTTCCCGCGTGCGCGAGGTCACGAAAATGTTCTCGTGAACAGGCTGAAGCCCCGCATCGAGGAACATTTTCGTGACCTCGCGCACGCGGGAAAAAACTTCGGCGGGAATCGCCGCCTCATCGTCGCCCGGCTTGAAGCTCATCACGCGCACGAACT
>JANOAY010000500.1:0-5170 GCA_031411375.1 Pedosphaera sp.
GCTGCGAAGGCCCGCCCGAGCAGGTGATGAATGCGGAGTCGCTCAAACAGGCCTACGGAATTCACGCCACGCCGTACGCGCATCATCACCACCACTGAAGGAATGACGAATGACGAATGACGAATGGTCGATGGAGCGCCGACGCGAGCTGAACGAGGTGGAAAGCCTCGCGCTGCGAGGCGATACCGTGGTCGCCGCCTCGATTGGGTTTTGTTTCATTGACCGCACCACCTGCGCTCGCAGCGCGAGCGCAGCCACCAGCAGCCATTCGTCATTCTCCCCAGATGTTTAGCGAACCCTTCATGCAACGCGCGCTGCTCGCGGCGCTGTTTCTCGGGCCGCTCTGCGCGTTTCTCGGCGTGTTCGTCACGGCGCGGCGCATGGCGTTCTTCAGCGACACCATTTCGCACGCGGCGCTCACCGGCGTGGCGCTGGGCTTCTGGTTTGGGCTGTCCGATCCGACGTGGCCGATGGTCTTCGTGAGCCTGCTCGTCGCCTTCGCCATCATGTGGTTGCGCGAGAACACCGAACTGCTCACCGACACCATCATGGCACTGCTGCTGTCTAGTTCCGTGGCCGTGGGCGTGATCATTCTCAGCCTGCTGAAAAATTTTCGCGGCGAACTGCACAGCTACCTCTTCGGCGAAATCCTCGCCATCGGCCCGCAGGAAGTCTGGCTCGCCGCCGGACTGTTTGTGGTGGTGACGGCGGCGCTCTTCGCCCGGCTCACCTCCGTGACGCTGCTCACCGCCCACGAGGACATGGCGCAAGTCTGCGGCGTAAAAGTGCAGCGGCTGAATTACCTCTTCGTGCTGGTGCTGACGCTGGCGGTCGCGCTCTCGATCCGGCTGCTGGGAATCATTCTCGTCACCGCGCTTATCGTGATTCCGCCCGCCGCCGCGCGTGGTGTGAGCCGGAACCTGCGCCAGCAAATCGTCTTCAGCCTGCTCTTCGGGCTGATCGGCAGCGTCGGCGGCACGCTGCTCTCCTACCAACTCGACGTGCCCTGCGGCCCCGCCATCGTGCTGACCTGTGTGGCGTTGTTCCTGGTGTCACTCGTGGTGGGCCGGGGACGACGCTGACATTTCTGAATCGGGCGGCGCTCGTTCAGCGGGGCACGCGGCGACGGCCCGTTTTTTCCGCGATGGCGGCGCGCACTTCCTCAGGATCAAACTGGTCGTTCTTGTTCGTGTCCCAGCGTTCCATGAATTGCTCACGAGTCGGATTGGGCTTGCCGGCCTTGATCATCGCGTCGAGTTCAGGCAGGTCGATGCGCTGGTTGCCATTCGCGTCGTACGGCTCGATGAGCAGCATGGACGCTTGGAAGTTTTTGATGAGCGACCGGTAATCCTCCAGCACCGGCTCGCGCTTGATGGCCCTGACCAGTTCTTCCATGCCCAGCCCCTTGGCCCCCACGGGCAGATATGCGCGCATGATCTTTGACGCGGAGGGCATGGCTTCATCCGCGAACGCGGGCGCGGCGTTGGGCGGGGCCGTCCGCGCGGTGGAGCTGACGGGCGTAGCCGCAGTAGATTTGTTCGGCGTGCGCGGCGTGGAGAATTTGGCCAGCGCGCGATCCAGGTCGGCCTGCGGAACAATCCACAGCCCGTTGGCAAACTGCGGCGAGAGCGCGGCGAAATTCTGCTCCGGCAGGAACCACACTTTCGGCATCATGCCGGCGGGCGTCAGGTTCGTGAAGGTCGCGGATTGAAGTTCGATCCGGACCTGCAACGGTTCGTTCCACTGGCTCTCGAAGTACGCGAGGGAACGCTGCTTCCAATCGAGGCACCACAGGTTCGTTCCATCCGCGGCCGTAACGGCGGGGTTCACGCTGATGCCCGCCGGAACTTTCCAGCGCGGCGTCGGGACACCGGCCCTGCGCCCCGTCGGCACGGATGAAAAATCCGGCTGCTTCTTGATCTCCAGCAGCAGTTCATCGCCGCTGCGCGCGTGGAAGCGGCGCAGTTGCTGTTCCTCGTACGGCTGTCCTACCCAGCGCAGAACACTGCTCCGGTCTGGGGACAAACTTCCGCCGAAGACGCCGTTCGGCCCCGCGAGCGGGTCGAGCCAGCGCCCCGCATCGCTGTTCCACGGATGAATGGTGCTGCCGAGCAAAATGAAAACCGTGTTGCTCTCCGCGCGCAGGAACGTCGGCCGGCCGAAGCTGGGCAGTTGATCTTCCGCCACGAGCGGCGGGTTGCGTCGCCGGCTCGCCATCACGCGTGACGTGGCATTCGAGGGATTGAACTCCACCAGCATGTCGCTCGAACCAAAATACAGACGCCCGCCGATGGCGCGCATCGTCACATCGATCCGGCCGGGCAGCTCGACATCGATCTCCCGCCACTGCGTCGCGGGCGGCGACCAGGACGACAGCTTGCCCTGCCCGTGCTGGTAGAGCACGCCGTCCAGCACGTCGAATTGCGAGAGCGGTGTGAAAATCGAAACCGGCAGCACCCCGCCTGTATCGCTCCAGCCCATCGGCGAAGCCACGGAAGACAAGTCCGCGGGATCGATGCGGAAGAATTGCTCGAAGGCTCGCTCGGGAAAAATGTATCGGTCGGGATATTCCGTAGGCACCTTGAAGCGATACGCGCCGCGCACCTGCGCCCAGACGTAGCCTTCGCGTGTGATGGTCTGAAGCACGCAGCTCCCGAGAAATTCCTGCGTTGGCCAGCTCTTGTAATCCGGCTGCCACCAGCGGCTCACCACGAGGGCATTCGGATCGCTGGCGTTCGTCACGACCGGAGTTGTTGCGGTGGTGACGGTGGCGGGCGGCGGCGTGGCCGGCTTTTCCACGGACGCCAGCATGGTTTGCAACGCCGCCGCCGGATTCAGCACCACGGCCAGCACTTTGTCGTCCGCGCCCCAGCGGCGGAAGCTGGAGGCAAACTCGTTCAAGTCACGCAACGTCTGCCGTGCCTCCGCAGGGTCGGTGTGATCCTCGGTGCGAAACAGCTTTTCGATCACGTACCAGCGATATTGATTCGACGTGTTGCGCAGGAAGGCGCGCAGAAACTGACGACGTGATTGCGCCGGCGAGTTGGTGCCCACGCCCTCGGAAATTTTCCCGAGCAGGAAGTTCAAATGATTCGTATCGAAGGGGACCGCTAAAAAACACTTGGACAGCAGCTCGTCCGTGAAGCACGCGCCTCCGGTGACCACGAGGTTCAGCCAGTTCGTGCGCATCCCGTAGGAAAAATTGGCCGCCTCTCCGTCTCGGCGCACCAACTGATCCAGCCGCCCAAGCGTCGCGTCCACCAGTTCCGGTTCCTGGCACAGCAAGCTCTGCCGGTGTTTCACATACGTGAGCGCGGCCTGCTGGCGGCGCAGAAACGCGTCCGCCTCCGCAGGTCTGTTCCGCAGCGAGAGGTCGCGAATGCCGATCAGTCGCGCCGTGAGCGCAACCGCCGCGTTCGTCGAGAGCGCCTGCTCGTCGAGGAAGGCGCTCCACGCGGACGCGGCGCGCGCGCGCTCCTCCTCCGCCCACGGCATCAGCCACGGATGGCTGTGTTCGCGGAACTGACGCAGTTGTTCGCGCGAAAGTTTGGGCAGCAACTGGCGAAACTCCGCGAGCGTGTCGTTCATCGAATCCGCGAGCACCCAGCCGTAAGCCAGCCGGTGGCTCCAAAGGTTGGTACCGAAGCCCGTCGCGTAAGTGCGGACACCCGGCGGTGCCGTGTCTCCGAGAAAAATCCGTTCCACTTCACGAGCCTCGGATCGCAGGCGGGCCAGTGTCTCCGAGGCTTGGGCGGCCTCGTTCGTGACGTGCCAGAAATGCCAAAGGTGGCCCGCCGCCGTCTGCAATGCGCTGAGACCGGCCTGCTGCCACTCGCGCGATGCCGCCGCGTTCGTACCCAGCGCCGGGGTCAGCACCGCAAAATTTTCCAGCGCCGTGACGGTGGGAGCCAGCGCTTCCGCAGACGCCTCGCCCGGCGGATAATTGAATCCGTCTCTCGACCCCGTGGCTCTCGGTGGGCCGCTCGCCTCGACACGGCTGTTCACGCGGATGAGCGCCGTCTCCAGGCTGTGCTCGCCCAGCGCCCAAGCGGCATCCGCCGCCGCCTGCGCCAGCGGTAGGTTGCCCCAGCGCATTCCCCACTTGGCTTCCTGCAAGTAGCGTTTTGCTTCCGCCGCCGGATTCCAAGGTGCGCTGTTCGTGCTTTTGCCGAGGCGCGCGATCAAATCGTGCGCCAGTTGCTCCACGAGCGCATTCAAATCACCCGTGTCCGACTTCCCGCTGACCGTCAGTGAAGGCCGCCCCGGCGCGACCAGCCGCGCGTTGACGCTGATGGCTTCGCGCGTCGCGCCGCCGCGCTCGACTACGCCCTCCAGCAGATACGCGCCGTTCCAGAACGGCGACTCCTGCACGTCTTTCAATTCCTTCTCATTGCCCAGCAGCGCCAGACGCTGGCGCTCCAGCATAAAAATTTCCCGCTGCGCGATGAGCCGGTGCATGAGCAGCGTCGTGGCCTCATTTTCCAATCGCACGCCTTCGCCCGTTTTGAGCGGTGCGCGCAGGTTCAAAATCGAGACCGGCACCGCGTCCTGCGCCAGCACGCCGAGCTTGGGCAGCAGTTCGTGGAATTGTTTTCCGACCAGCGAGGCCCAATCAGCCAGGCTGCGGACGGGCATCCGGTAGGATTGAATCCCCAGCGCCGCGCCCGGCTGCACCGCCAACAGCTTCACGACCAGGTTGGTCACGCCGTTTTGCTCGAACACATCGAGCACCAGCACGCCCTGCGCGCCGAGCATCTGCCCCAGCCGCGCGAAGTCCGCCGAACTGCGCGCCGTGAGATTCTGCTCCCGCCGGATGCGCTCCACCTCCGTCCGCTCCAGCACCGCCACGCCGTGTTCGGCGCGAGAAAACTCCGCCGTCAACAGCTCCCCCTGCGTTGCGACACGCGGATCAACAGGCACGATGGCGAGCCGCAGTTCGGCGGCGGAAACGGCGGCGGTCACAACACAGCCAGCGACGAGGACGAAACCGCGAGCGAGTAGAGTTTTCATGTTCAGCCTCGAATTATTTCACCAGCTTCGGCACCAGCCGCTCCGCCAAATCCGCCGCCGCGTTTTGCAGCGCGGTCTTGGCGGCGGTTTGTTCGGCGATGTCCACGGCCACGCTGGTCTGGCGGTCGGCGGTGATGAGTTTGCGCGCGCTCATGTCGTG
>JANOAY010000501.1:0-1733 GCA_031411375.1 Pedosphaera sp.
AGTCGCCCGGATGCTGCGTGATCCCCGGGCGGCGCGGTTCGCCACCGGGTTCGCGCGTCAATGGCTGCAACTGAAGAACGTCGGCAAGTTTCCGCCGGACAAGAAACTTTACCCGGACTACGACGCGCATTTGGAGAGGAGCATGGTTGCCGAGGGCACGGCGTTCTTCCGCACAGTGCTGGAGCAGAATCTCAGCGTCCGCGAATTCCTCGACTCAGACTGGACGATGTTGAACGCGCGGCTCGCCGAGCATTACGGCATCGCGGGCGTCGGGGGCGATGTGTTCCAGCGCGTGGCCTTGCGCGCGGAGGATCATCGCGGAGGATTGCTCACGCAGGCGGGCGTGTTGAGTCTCACTTCGGACGGTCAGCGGCACCGGCCGGTGCATCGCGGGAAATGGGTGCTGGAATCCATCTTCAACAAACCGCCGCCCCCGCCGCCGGCCAATGTGGCGGCCATCGAGCCGACGCCTGCCGGCCAGCCCAAGGCCACGTTGCGCATGAAACTCGAAGCGCACAAAAGCGACGCGAACTGCGCGGCCTGTCATCGCAAGATCGATCCGCTCGGCGTGGCCTTCGACAACTACGACGCCATCGGCCGCTGGCGCACGGAGGAAGTCGTGCGAGACGGCGATGGCGCCAATCCGAAAGTGGACGCGAGCGGCGTGCTGCCCGACGGACGCAAGTTTGCCGACGGTGCCGAACTGCGACGCCTGCTCGTCGCGGACACGGACAAGTTCGCCGCCGCCCTTGTCGAAAAGCTCGCCACCTACGCGCTGCGCCGCGCGATGACCATCGACGACCGCCGCGCGCTGGCCGCTCTTGCCTCTCAGAGCAAGGCGACGGACTATCGCCTCCGTGATATTGTCGAAGCACTGGTGGTTTCTGATCTCTTCCAGCAACGCTGAACTCGCCACAATATTATGAGCAACATCCTCACCCAACGCTGGCTCCTGAACCGCCGCCACTTCCTGCGCGGCCTCGGCGCGACCGTCGCTTTGCCGCTGCTGGATTGCATGAAGCCGCTGCGCGCTGTCGCGGCTGAAGCCGCCCAGCCGCGCCGCGCCGTCTTTGTTTACATCCCCAACGGCGTGAACGTGCTGACCTGGCAAATCATCAAGGCCGGGCGCGATTACGAGTTCAGCGCGCCGATGCGTTCGCTCGAAAAGCATCGCGCGAATTTGACGCCGATCAGCGGACTGCATCATCCCGGCGGCATTGGGACGGCGCACGTTTGCGGCGACCTGTGGCTCACCGGTGCGAGGTTGAGCCAGGAGGGCGGCGTTTATCGCAACAGCGTCTCGTGCGATCAACTCATGGCCGAAGTCACGTCGGTTCACACGCGGTTCTCGTCGCTCGAACTTTCCCTCGCCAGCGGGACTGGTCTGCCCGGCAATGTCATCAACACGCTCTCTTGGTCGCGCGACGGCGTGCCGCTGCCCGCCGAGGACAACCCGCGCCATGTCTTCAACCGCCTCTTCGGCGAGGAGCAGGGCGGCGTCGAAGTGCGCCGCCGCCGACTCAACCGCCGTCATAGCGTGCTGGATGTGGTGCTCGATGACGCGCGTTCCCTGCGCCGCGAACTGGGCGGCGAGGACCGCACGAAGCTCGACGAGTACTTGACCGCGGTGCGCGAGGTGGAAGTCCGCACCGAGCGACTCGACGCCTGGCTCAACGTGCCCAAGCCAAAGGTTAACGCGGCGACGACGGCGCACCTGACGCGCAACGTCTCCA
>JANOAY010000502.1:0-2271 GCA_031411375.1 Pedosphaera sp.
CGGACTCATCTTCGGTGCGATTTTTTGCGGCACGCAGGTCGTGCGACGGCTGCGGAACAGGCCGGCCGCGCAAAAAAGCTAGTCACGTTCGTCCAACAATTCGGGGGGAAGGTTTTTCTCCATGCTGACCTTTGAACATTCATCCGGTGCGGAGAGTTTTGGTTCCCTGAATCCGGCGGAATGGTTTGTTTCCGTCGGTTCGCCCTCCTTCGCGATCAGTTCGTCTCCGCCTTCCTGTCGCAGCCTGGTCGTGGCGGAATTGAGCGACTCCTTCCCGCGTCACGAGATTCCGGCGCGGATGATCCGGTCGGAAGCATCCAGTGCGGCGGTGGTGCCGGCGGGTGCGGGCGCGGCCCCGGTCAAACCAGTGCCTGGCCCGGAATTCGCCATCGTCGTCGCCGGGGTGGTCGCCGTGATCATCTGGCCGCGCAAGGCGAAGCGGCTGCTGCGCGGCATCGTGGATGGCCGAAGTTGTTTTGAGGTGGCTGATTCGGGCGGGGGAAGCCGGCGTTACGTAGCGCCGGCTTTCCAGCCGGCAGGTTGCGACACATTCCTGTGTCGTGGTAGGGCGCGACACAGCGGTGCTCCGCAAAATCCAAATGACTTACGCAAACGCCGCTTCGGGCAGCGCATCCCACGCGGTGGCGTAGCCGCAGAGCCAGTCGAGGGCGAGCTGGCGCGCGGCGGCGAGTTGCGCGCAACGGGTTTGGAGAGCCTCGGGTGCTTGGGCGAAGGGCTTTCCATTGAGCGGAAAATCATTTTTCACCGGGCGGCCGATGGCTCCGGCGGCGTGGGCTTCCTCGGCGGCGATGCCGATCATCATGCCATAGTCGTGGCCGGGCGGCGGCACGGGCTGGGCGCGTTGCACAGCGGCGAGATGCGCGCGCCACTGCCAGCACTCGGCGGCGGCACGTTGCGTGTTGAGGCCGGCGGCCGGGCGCAATTGGGTCAGGCCGCGCACGAGATCAAAATCGTTGTAGGGAAAGCTCGCAAGCTGCGGACTGTGCGGATTCATGACGGCGTTCGCGGGCCAGCCGAGGAGCGGCTGCAAATCCGGCACGGCGAACGCCTCGTGCGCGCCGGGAAACTTTTCCTGCAACGACAGCGCCCAGAGCAGCGTGCCGAGGGCTTCCACGCGTTCGCTTTGCAACTCGTGTTGCGCGGGTGTCCAGGCACCGGGCGGCGCGGAGAGCGCGTCGAGTTCGGCGGCGGTGAATTGAGCGGTGAATTCCTGCTCGTTCAGCCAGCGGCTGAGGCGCTGCGCCAGCTCGTGATACGCGGCGGCATCGTCCGGACTGAAGGCGAGCGACGTGGCGGACTCGAGCGTGCCGCGCACAACGAGGGCGGAAAGGCAGAGGGCGCGTCCGAGCACGGTGGCGTGGTCGGGGGGCAACGGGGCATTGACTGGCGATGACACGGAAAGGGTATCGGCAAAAGGGCGGGTGGAATTGACTGGGGATAAGCGGCCTCGGGAGCGGAGCGCGGTGCTCACGCCCTGTCTTTATCCGTAGCTTGAAAAGTCCACGCCGTTCTCCCTCACCCCGGCCCTCTCCCGCTGGGAGAGGGGGAAAGTCAGCCAGCGTTCGATGTGAAGATCGCGCCCTTGGGCGGAAGACTGGCTGCGATTCTCCCTCTCCCAGCGGGAGAGGGCCGGGGTGAGGGAGAACGCAACGGACAATCCAAGATGCGGGTGATGCCAAGGTTTTCACGCCGCGTTCCATCTCCTCCAGCTTGGTGCGGGTACCAGATTGCATCCCCGCAGCCCTCACGCCGCAGAAATCTTTTGGTTCCCCCGTCCCACGAATGCTACTCTGGCCGGAATCACTATGTCTTGGCACCCAACGAAGGCCTTCCTTTTGTCCATTGTGGCCGCCTGCACTTTTTCGGCGAGTTCCGCGCAGGCGCAGATCAGCAACGCCCTCACGCGCGAGGTTTATTTGAACATCGGCGGCGGCTCCATTCCCGAGCTGACCAACGCGCCCGCGTATCCGAACAGCCCGGACCTCCAGGAACTTCTCACCACGAGCTGGGACGTGCCGCAGAACGCCTACGAAAATTATGGCACCCGCCTGCGCGCGCTGGTCATTCCGCCGACCACGGGCAATTACACCTTCTGGATTTCCGGCGACGACAACTGCCAGCTCTTCCTCAGTACCGACGCCAACCCCGCGAACCGTGCCATCATCGCCCGCGTCAACGCCTGGACCTCGTGGAAGGAATGGGCGAAGGAGACGAACCAGCAGTCCGCGCCCATCCCGCTGGTGGGCGGGC
>JANOAY010000503.1:0-4864 GCA_031411375.1 Pedosphaera sp.
ATTTTGATTCGGGTGACAGCACGTTTCTTCAGCGGGGTTCTCCACCCCCACCTCCTTGGCGTCTGTTGCCCGAATCTTTTTTTCTTCCGGCGGAACAGGAAATGACGGTTGACGACCGTGTGGGCGTTCCCTAATTTGCCGCCCCGTTTGCGCGGGGGTGTAGCTCAATTGGTTAGAGCGCTGCCCTGTCACGGCAGAGGTTACGGGTTCGAGCCCCGCCACTCCCGCCACTTTCCCGCGCAAGCTCCGGAGGATTTCCGGTTTGAAACTCGTTCGTCCGCTGCTTACCTCTCCCGTATGAAAACTCGCGTCTGGATGAAATTCGGAGCCATCGTCGGGCTGATGGCTTTAACCGGCTGCACCTCCTTCAACCGCGAATGGCGCGAGGCCGCGACGCGGACGTTGCCGGCGAATGACCTCGCCGGCCGCTGGGAAGGCCGCTGGAACAGCGAGGCGAACGGACACAACGACAAGCTGCGCGCAATCATCACCGTTGTGGACACGAATCACTACGATGTGAAGTTCTATGCGGCTTACCAGAACTGGCAAACCCTGTTCCTCACTGTCCACTTCGGCTACACGGTGCGGATGGAGACGAAGCCCTCCACCAACGGCGTGACCTTCCACGGCTCGGAAGATTTGGGTTTTCTGGCCGGCGGCCTTTACACCTACGAAGGCCGCGCGGACGCGACGAACTTTTTCTCCCCTTACAAATCCAAGTACGACTGGGGGACGTTCGAGATGAACCGTCCGGGGCCGGAATGAGCGGCACCCGTCTGCGACCGTCGAACACGAGACTGGAAAGTCTCGCCCACTGCCGGTTGGAAAACCGGCACTACGCGCGTAACGCCGACATTCCTGTCGGCAGGTGACGAGGCTTTCCGGCCTCGTGTTCCTCTCCAGCCAGACCAGTCCCGTCCTTGCTGAAAAATTCTTCACCGCTACAGTCTCGCGCCGAATGAGTCTGCCCATTGTCCTCCCGTCGCCCGACCTCGTGCGCGCGGAGATGAACGCCATGCCGTCCGCCGCGCGGGCGCGCGGGGACATGTATTTCATAGGCGGGCGAGTGCAGAATTTGCGACACGGCGAACAGGACGGCGAATTTCTCGCGGACGTGCAAGGCACGGAACTTTACACCGTGCGCGTGGTCGTGGACGCTCAGGACGGCGTCACCGACGAAGAGTGCTCGTGTCCGCTGGGCGGCGATTGCAAGCACGTCTATGCCGCGCTCAAGGCCCTGCTCGTCGAGCACACGCAGGGCAGCGTGCGTTCGCTCTCCGAAGGTGCAAAGGAACTGCCATCCGTCGCCACCTCCGCAAAGCCGCCGGCGGATGACACGCTTTCTTTCCCCGAGCAAGTCGCGGCGTCGCTCTCTCGCAATCTGACGGCGACGGAGAAAAGTTTTCTCGCCCGGCTCAACAAACTTCACCTCCAGTGCCGCCAGCGCGGACACATCACGGGCTGGGATTTTCAGGAACTCGGGCTGCCGCTCGGCGCTGGCTACAGTTGGGACGCGTTGAAAATCTGGCCCTCTGTGCCGGAAAATTTGCGCCGCTTCTGGCTCTACCTCGCGCGCGAACTGCACAAGCGCGGCAAGGTCATTCCCGACTTTCTCCAGCCCGTCACCGACTTCGGCGAACTCGACGCCGAGATGCGCCGCTGGCAGCGCGTGCAGGAAATCACCAAGTGGAAGAGCGCGCTCGGCAACGCCGCGAAGTACGCGGCGGACGCGCCGAGCGAGGAAGTGGTCGAGCAAATTGATTTGCGGATCGCCCTGCGCGAGACCGGCGCAGAACTGGAATGGAAGCTGCCGGGCCAGTCCGAATTCGCCGCGCTGAAGCAGAATCAAATGCGCGAGTGGCAGCGCCGTTTCCAAGGCGGCGAAGCGGAGCTGACCACGCAGGGCGAATGGATTTGGCCCGTCTTCGAGCAGCGCCTGATGTATGGCGCGCGGCTCTCGCTCGAATACTACGAGGAGGCGGCGCAACGCGCGCTGGCGCGGCTGTTTCGTCTGCCGGGGATGGCGGCGCATCTCGTCAATCCGCGCGGCGAGCCGTTTCAATTCGCCGCCGACCCGCTGCGCTGGCAGCTCACCGAACCCGTTGATGCGAACGGGGATTACACCATGCGCCTCGCGCGCGCGGATGGCAGCGCGCCGGGGAAACTGCTCTGTGTGCTCGGCAGCCGTGCGCCGCTGTACGTGACCGAGACGGAAGTGCTGCGCGGTCCGGCGCATCAGGCCACGGTGCTCGATCCGCGCGGCGAGAACCGCATTCCCGTCGCGGCGCTGGAGACGCGCGGCGGCGTGACGCTGCTGCATTCGCTCGGCGTGCCGATGCCCGCGCGGCTGCGCGAACGCGTGCGCGTGGTGCCGATGACGTTGCAGTTTCAGTGCGATTTGCGGCCCACGTATCCGGGCGCGGATTCGGAGCATTGCACCATCCTCCCGCGCGCGCTCGACGAGAACGGTCGCCCGCAGGAAACGTGGAACGGCTTCAACTGGGAACGCGCGGGCAAGCTCGCGGAGAAAGAGGCGAAGAAGAATGCCGTCATCGTCATCCCCGATCGCGGCGCGCTCGCTAACCCCATGCTGCTGATGGCCGGACTCGACGCGAAGTGGGAGATGTATCGCGGCGGTTTCACGATGCGCGTGACGAAGAAATTTCCCGAGCTGTTCGCCGGCTGGCTCAAGTCCTTGCCGCCGCAGGTGAAGGTGGAATTGAAAGGCGACCTCGCGACGCTCGCGGCGGAGGCCGTGGCCGGCACGGTGAAGCTCAATGTGGAGGAGGCGGAGATTGACTGGTTCGATCTGCGCGTGGTGCTGGACGTGGACGACACCACGCTCACGCAGAACGAGTTGAAGCTGCTGATGAACGCGCGCGGCGGTTTCGTGCGTCTCGAAGGCAAGGGCTGGAAGCGTTTGCAGTTCAATCTCACCGAGGAGGAGGACGAGCAGCTCTCGCGGCTCGGCCTGAACGCGCGCGAACTGACCGCCGAACCGCAGCGTTTGCACGCGCTGCAACTCGCCGACAAGTCCGCCAAGAAATTTCTCAGCGAGCCGCAGTACGAACAGATCGAACGCCGCGCCGGAGAGATCAAAGCGCGCGTCACGCCGGACGTGCCTGCGACGATCAGCGCGGAGTTACGTCCATATCAGCGCGATGGCTTTCACTTCCTCGCCTATCTTTCCGCGAACCACTTCGGCGGCATCCTCGCCGACGACATGGGCTTGGGAAAAACTTTGCAGACGCTGGCGTGGCTCGAATACCTGCGCTCTGAAATCCAAAATCAAAAATCCGCAATCCCCAATTGCCCGTCCCTCGTCGTCTGCCCCAAATCCGTGATGGACAACTGGCGCGCGGAGGCCGAGCGCTTCGTCACCGGCCTGCGCGTGAAAGTGTGGGGCGCGGGCGACGTGAAGCATCTGGCCGCACACCTTGAATCCGCCGACCTGCACGTCATCAATTACAGCCAGCTTCGTCTGCTCGGCGAGAGCCTGGCCAAGGTGCGCTGGCTGGCGGTGATTCTCGACGAGGGGCAGTACATCAAGAACCCCAGTTCCATCACCGCGCAGATCGCGCGCGGCTTGCGCGCGCAGCACCGGCTCGTGCTGTCCGGCACGCCGATTGAAAACCGGCTCACCGACTTGTGGAGCCTGATGACCTTCGCCATGCCTGGCGCGGTGGGCAGCCGCGCGCAGTTCGGGAAGATGTTCGATGCGAAGGATGATCCGTTCGCACGCCGCCGTCTCGCGGCGCGCGTGCGCCCGTTCCTGTTGCGCCGCACCAAGTCGCAAGTCGCGAAAGATTTGCCCGACCGCACGGAGGAAGATTTGTTCTGCGAGATCGAGGGCGAGCAGAAGACGCTTTATCGCGCTGAGCTGAAGCGCGCGCAGCAGATGCTCCTCGGCGTGCAGTCACCCAAGCAACTGGCTGAACAACGCTTTCACTTCCTCACGTCGCTGCTGCGGCTGCGGCAGATTTGCTGTCACCCGCGCCTCGTGAAGCAGGACTCGAAAGCCCCGAGCGCGAAGGTCGAGGCGCTCATCGATCAGATCGAGCCGTTGATGGAAGAGGGCCACAAGGTGCTCGTCTTCTCGCAGTTTGTGCAGATGCTCGACATTCTGCGCGACGAGATCACCGAGCGGAAGTGGCCGATGTTTTATCTCTCGGGCGCCACGGAGGATCGCGGCGACTTGGTGAAGGAATTTCAGGCCAAGGAAGGCGCGGCGATTTTCCTGATTTCGCTCAAGGCCGGCGGCTTCGGCCTCAACCTCACCGCCGCCAGCTACGTGGTGCTCTTTGATCCGTGGTGGAATCCCGCCGTCGAGAACCAGGCCATTGACCGCACGCACCGCATCGGCCAGACGCGCAACGTGATGGCCTACCGCCTCCTGATCAAAAACAGCATCGAGGAAAAAATCCGTGCACTGCAAAAGTCAAAGTCCGCGCTTGCCGACGACGTGCTGGGCGAGGAGAAGTTTTCGCAGAGCCTGACGCTGGATGATTTGCGCTACCTCTTCAGCGATGACGCAGCGATTGAGGCGTAGCCGAGTTGGGCCGGTTGGCACCAGATGCGGCGAGGGCTGCACATGAACCCGCAACGCCACTCCGCGCACCCGTCCACTATGTCTCCGGTCTTTACAGGGGAGAGGGAGAAAGTCAGTCAGCGTTGGTAATCATCTCCGTGGGTATTCCGTCAGCCAACGCTAGAAAAACTTCGTCACGCCCGGCACGGCCACTTCGGATTTCGGCGGCGCGGCGTCCCAGTCGTAACGGTCGGGCGAAAGATTTTCTTTGGAATTCATCGCCTGCTCCCAGGTGATTTTCTGCCCGGTGTAAGTCGCCATGCGGCCCATGATGGC
>JANOAY010000504.1:0-2288 GCA_031411375.1 Pedosphaera sp.
CCTTCGTCCCTGGCCTTTGCCAATGCGCCCGCGAGCACGCTGCCCGCGCCGATTTTGGGTTGGACAAACGACGGCACGGTCGGCTCTTCTACCCGGCCTTTTAACGTGCTGAACACAAACTCGACTTTGCCCTGATATGGCTTCTGAAAATCCGAAAGCGCCGAACCTCAAACGTCCGGCTGCGGCAACGTCCGCCCCTAACACGCCCGTCCCGCCGGAAAATACGCCGGCCTTGGCCAAACTGCCGCCGCTCTTCCGCCCGATTGACTGGCTGGCCTTCGGCCTCACGTTCATCGTGTCGCTCGTCGGCTACCTCTACACGCTCGCGCCGGACCTGACGCTGCAAGACTCCGGCGAACTGGCCGTCGGCTCGATGTATGCCGGTGTGCCGCATCCGCCCGGCTACCCGGTGTGGACCATCTACACCTGGATTTTCACGAAGATCATTCCGTTCGGGAATATGGCCTTCCGCGTCGGCGTGTCGTCGGCCTTCGCCAGCGCGCTCGCGTGCGGCATTCTCACGCTCATTGTTTCGCGCGGCAGCAGCATGTTCATGGAGAGCATCGCGGAGTTCAAAACGATTGCCCGCAAGACTGAAAACTCCATCTGCCTGATCAGCGGCGTGGTGGCCGGCCTGCTCATCGCCTTCAACGCCTTCATGTGGAGCCAGGCGCTCATCGTGGAAGTGTATGCCTTGAGCAGCCTCTCGCTCATCGGCGGTGTGGTCTGTCTGTTGCACTGGACGTACGCGCCCAATCAATATCGCTACCTTTACTTCTCGTGGTTCCTCTGCGGCATCTCGTTCAACAACCATCAATCGCTCTTCGTCATCACGGTCGCAATGGAGATTCTGATGATCGCGGTGCAGCCGCGCATCGGCCGCGCGATGATGTTGTGGAACAGCATTTTCTACGGCGTGGGCCTGATTCTCACCGGCAAGAGCAGCACGCTCATGTCGGGCAACACGCCGCTGCTCCTCATCTTCAACGGCATCGGCCTCGGTTCCATCGTGGGCTATGTCTGGCTCTCAGTGCGGACCTCGGCCACGGCCACGGAGATTCTGCGCGACGCGGTTTTGATCGTCGTGGCGCTCGGCGCGATGGCGGCGGGCGGCGTGCGCGCCATGCTGGTGTGCGTGAGCCTCGTGCTGCTGGCGTTCGTGGCTTTGGACATTTACCTGGCCTCGCAGAAGAGAGCGATGGACTGGGCGCCGCAGTGGCGCAAAGCCATCGCCTGCGGCATGTCCTTTGCGGTGGGCGCCTTGTTCTACCTCTACATGCCGCTGGCTTCGATGAGCAACCCGCCCTTGAACTGGGGCTACCCGCGCACGGTCGGCGGATTCATCCACGCCTTCACGCGCGGACAGTATGAAAAAATTCGTCCGACCGCCGGCTCCGGCGCGAACATCGTCGAGCAGACCGTGTCGTGGGTGACGACTTATTCGAAGCAGGTGTGGTTCATCCTGATCGAAGGCCCGGTGGAGGAATTCAGCCTCGGCTACCTGCTGATTGGACTGATCCCGCTCTTCTTCTTCCGACGACTGCAACCGCGCGAGCGAGCGTGGCTGCTGGGGTTGGTGGCGTTCTACATCGTGCTCGGCCCGTTCCTGCTCGAACTGTTCAACCCCGCGCCGGATCGCCAGAGCATTTCGCTGAACAAGCCGTTCTTCATCGCGTCGCACTTGTTCATCGCCATCGCCATCGGGTACGGCATCGCGCTGGCCGTGGCGGCGCTGGTCACGAACTACCGGCGCTTCCGCATGCCCGCGCTGATCGGCTGCGGCGTGCTCGCGCTGGCCGCGCTGTGGTTTGGCGTGGCGGACGCGTTCCAGCCGGAGAAGCCCTATTGGATTTTGCGCTTTGCGGCCGTGTGGACTTTCTCGCTGGCCGTGCTGGCGACGCTGGTGCTGGCTTTCTGGAAACACACCGCGCCCGTGGTGGCGCTGCTGGGCATCTGCTTGCTCATGCCGGTGTGGACTTTCGCCTCGCACTGGTCGGACGTGGAACAGCGCGGCCACATGTTCGGCTTCTGGTTTGGTCACGACATGTTCACGCCGCCGTTTAAGGGCAAAGATGGCAAGCTCACTTACAAGCGCGCCGAGCGCGAAGAACTGCTCAAGACGCCCGAGGGCCAGAAGAACATTTATCCCGAGATGACGAAGGACACGATCCTGTTCGGCGGCACGGACCCCGGACGTTTCTGCCCGACCTACATGATTTTCTGCGAGAGCTTCACCAAGCCCAAGGACAAGCATGACCCTGAGTTCGACCGCCGCGACGTGTACATCA
>JANOAY010000505.1:0-3452 GCA_031411375.1 Pedosphaera sp.
TGCCCATGATCTTTTTTGTTTCATTCACCATCTTCATTTCTTCTTTGGTGTAGCCATTGTCAAGAAAAACATCAATCTGTGGCAGGGCATTCAAGTCAATGATGAAGAGCAGCACGCCCGCCAGCGGCTGGCCGCGATAACGCTCGGCGATGTTCTTCAACGCCGAGTTCAAGGCCGACGCACCGCCTTTGAAATCCAGCTCGCCGAATTCGCTCACCGGCTGGAGCCGCGCGTCGAACGTGTAGCGGCGCAACTGAAAACTTTCGGCCAGCACCGGCTGCCACTTCGCGGCGTCCTCCGCGAGCAGCTTCTTCATCGCCGCGCCGCGCGACTGGGCCGCGCCCTTGTCGTGGATTTGCAGGCCCTGGCTGTTGTCCGCGAGGACCACGAAAAAGTTCGCGCCCGGCTTCACGCGCTGCTTGCTCCAGAGCGGTTCGAGCAGGCAGAGCACGAGCGCCGCGATGCCGATGATTTTCAACGCCGTGCAAACCGCGCGCACCGCCGCCGAACCCGCCGTGCGCCCGTAAGCCCACACGACGAAGCCGACGATCACCGCGAAGGCCGCGAGCAACGGCCAGAGCGCCTGCGTGGCGGAGAGATGGATTTCAGCGAGGGAAGTCACGACGAGGCTACCGTGGAAAATGGCTCCCTAATTTCGCTTTTGCTTTCACGAGTTTGATCAAACCGGAGATTCGATTCGCTGTGAAGGCTTTTGATTCAGCCCCGCCCCATTTTACGTCCCGGAGCACGGTTACCGCCCTAAAGCCCTCCGGGCTTGCCGCCCCGGAGCGCGGACCGCCGAGTCCGCGTGTTCGTGATTCCTGTCGCGCCCGCCCCGCCCGGCAACATGAACACGCGGACTCAGCGGTCCGCGCTCCGCCCATCCGAAAGCGGCGCTAAAGCGCCGCGCTCCAAACGCTGGCGCGCAGCACCCAGCGCCTCGTCAGGCGCGGAGCGTTTGGAGTGCGGTCGCTTCAGCGCCGCTTTTCCCACGGCAACCGCGCGCAACCACGAGCGAGAAAATTTAACGCAGAGGCGCAGAGGGGGGAAATGATTGGCCACAAAGAACGCAGAGAACACAAAGAGGGAGGCGCACATTTCTCTGCGCTCTCTGCGTTCTTTGTGGCGATAGGTTTCCCTCCCGGTCTTCTCTCCGCGCCTCAGGGTCTCTGCGGCGAAATTCAATTCCCGAACGAGGACGGGCGTTGCCTTGCCACGACAACGCTACAAAGAAAGGTTGTGCGGCTCGTAGCGCGTCAGCGGGAAAGAGTTCGCGACCAGCTCCCGCGCGGCGGCGAGCGTAGGAATGGAGCCGAGGGCGAGAGCTTGCACGAGGACGTTGCCAAGCGCGGTGGCTTCCACCGGGCCGGCGAGCACGAATACGCCCAGCGCGTTCGCGGTGAACTGGTTCAGCAATTCATTCCGGCTCCCGCCACCGACGATGTGCAGGCGGGTGAATTTTCTGCCGGTGATTATTTCGAGATTCGCGAACTCACGCGCGTAACAGAGCGCGAGGCTTTCCAGCACGCAGCGGATGGTCGCGCCGGGCGTGGCGGGCGCGGGCTGGCCGGTCTCGCGGCAGAACGCGGCGATGGTTTCCGGCATGTTGCCGGGCGCGAGGAAGCGCGCGTCGTCGGGCGCAATGCGCGTGGCGCAGGGCGGCGCGGCGGCGGCGAGCTGCATCAGCGTGGCGTAATCGTAGTCTTGGCCCGCGCGCGCCCAGGCACGGCGGCACTCCTGCACGATCCAGAGGCCCGCGATGTTCTTCAGCAACCGCACCGAGCCACCGTAGCCGATCTCGTTGGTGAAGTTGCACGCGCGGCATTCTTCAGTGAGCAGCGGCGCACTCAACTCCGCGCCGAGCAACGACCAGGTGCCGGAACTGAGATACGCCCAGTGCTCGCCGCGCGCTGGAACCGCCGCGACCGCCGCGCCCGTGTCGTGCGAACAACCGGCGATGACGGGCAGCGTCGGCAGGCCGAGTTCGTGCACGAGTTCAGGCCGCAGCGGACCGAGCACGGTGCCGGACGGGACGATGGGCGGGAAAAGTTTAGTGGGACTGGCACCCTCGCCTGCGGGACGGCAAGCGGGGGCGCTTGCCGGACTAGAGACAGGCGGGGGCGCCTGTCCCACTGCGGTGTTCAGCAGCCGCGCCGACCAGTCGCGGGTGCGCGGGTTGTAAAGCTGCGTGGTGCTGGCGAGCGATTCTTCGGCGCGGGCTACGCCGCAGAGCAGGAAGTTGAACGCGTCGGCCACAGGCAGGATCTGTTTGGCCGCGTGCAGGCGTTCCGGTGTTTCCGCCGCGAGCTGGTAGAGCGTGTTGATGGGCATGAATTGCAGCCCGGTTTCCGCAAAAATTTCATCCGGCGAAATCAACCCATGCACGCGCCCGACACCGCGCGCCGTGCGCGGGTCGCGATAGTGGAAGGTGGGCGAAATGATCTTCTCGTCCGCGTCAAAGAGCACGTAGTCCAGTCCCCATGAATCGGTGCTGATGCTGCTGAATGGAATGCCGAGCGCAGCGCCTTTCCGCAAGCCAGCCTTCACCTCCGCAAACAACGCGGGGATGTCCCAGTGCAAGGAATCGCCTGCGCGCAATGGCGTGTTTGGAAAACGGTGCAGCTCCTCCAGCGTCACGCGCCCGTCCGCGAGCGTGCCGAGCATCAGCCGCCCGCTCTCCGCGCCGAGGTCGATGGCGAGATGGCGGGAGGAGTTGAGAGTTGAAGGTTGAGAGTTGAGAGGCATGCGCCGGGCGATTGAACCGCGCCGCATCCGCGAATCAAGTCCAGTCATGGAATCGCTGGCGCACATGATTTCTCTGCGCTCGACTCCGCCGGGCCGGGTCAATTAGCGTCCGGTCCCGATGCAGGCTGACTCCAGTTCGACCCCAAACCCCGAGGCTCCAACGTCGCCATCGCTCGCGCCCATCGAGCCGCCGGGACCGCCGCCCACGCCCATCAGTTGGCGGCTCGGCATTCTCGCGGCGATCCTCGCGATTGGTTTTCTCGCCTTCGCGCTGCGCGGCACCATCGGCACGCGCGGGCAGGCGGTGGCGGGCGTGTTCTGCTTCTTCGGGCTGGTCGCGATGTGTTCTTCAAATTTGCGTGCCGTGCGCTGGCAGACAATCGGCTGGGGCATCGCGCTCCAGATTGTACTCGCGGTGCTGGTGCTGAAAGTGCCGTGGGTGAAGACCATGTTCGAGCATGCGAAAGTGGTCGTCGTCAGCTTCATTGATTTCTCGGACAAGGGCGCGGAGTTCGTCTTCGGCAATCTGGCGCGGCCTGGCGACATCGCCCTCAATCCGGGCAAGGAGTTCCTGTTCATGTTCGCCTTCAAGGCGCTGCCCCCGATCCTGTTCGTCTCGGCCTTCTTCACCGTGCTCTATCACTACGGCATCTTGCAGCGCATCGTGCGGGGCATGGCCAAGGTGATGGTGCATCTCATGGGCACGA
>JANOAY010000506.1:0-1728 GCA_031411375.1 Pedosphaera sp.
CCCGCGCGTATTCGGATGATGAACCGGAGTATTCACCCGCCGACATCAAGTCATGAACGAAGGGGATGTCGTTCTGACGCCGCTCCCGCAGTCTGACGGACGCCTAAAGAACCGGCCGGCCATCGTGCTTCGTCAAATGCCACCGTTTGACGACTGGCTGGTTTGCGGCGTGAGCACGCAACTCCGCCATGCCGTGGGCGACTTCGATGACTTCATTGGGCCAGGGCACGCTGACTTCGCCACAAGCGGGATTAAAGCGCCATCGATCATCAGACTTGGGTTCCTCGCCGTTCTTCCGGCCAGCAGTTTTTCCGGCACCATTGGCAGCGTTGCCTCAGAGCGTCATCACCGCCTGCTTGCGCGTCTTTGCGAACATCTGAAACCGAAGGAAACGGCCTGATACCCGCCAGCCTTCGCACAGGAATGTCGCATTGACATCCCCTGCCCTGCCGCCGACAACTTCGCCCCATCATGAGCACACTCGCCAATCAAGTGGCCGTCGTCACCGGGGCCGGGCGCGGCATCGGACGCGCCATTGCCCTCAAGTTTGCCGCTGCCGGCGCGGATGTCGTCTGCGTCTCGCGCACGGCGGAGAATTCCGAAAAAGCCGCGGCGGAAATCCGCGCGCTCGGACGAAAAGCCTGGGCCGTCGCGCTCGACGTTTCCGACTCGAAGGCTGTCATCGCCGCCGCAGAGAAGATTCTCGCCGACGCAGGCCGCGTGGACATTCTCGTCAACAATGCAGGCATCACGAAGGATGGTCTGCTCATGCGCATGAGCGACGAGGATTGGGACTCGGTGATGAACACGAACCTGAAGGGCGCGTTCACCTTCACCAAGGCGCTCACGCGTTCCTTTCTCAGGCAGCGCTCCGGTCGCATCATCAATGTTTCCTCCGTCATTGGCCTCATCGGCAACGCGGGCCAATGCAACTACGCCGCGAGCAAGGCCGCCCTCATCGGCTTCACCAAGTCTGTGGCGAAGGAACTCGGCTCACGCGGCATCACCGTCAACGCCATCGCGCCCGGATTCATCGAGACGGATATGACCGCCGTGCTCGACGAGAAGACGCGCGCCGCGCTCATCTCAGCCATTCCGCTGGCCAGCCTCGGCAAGTCGGACGATGTCGCCGAAGCCGCGCTCTACCTCGCGGGTCCGGGCGGACGCTACGTCACCGGCCAGGTGCTGGTGGTCGATGGCGGCATGGTGATGTGACCGACGCGGATTCAGCACCGAAATCCAGCATCGTCGGTCGTTGAAGCTCCCGCTAAGCTGGACGGCAGCATTCGACCATGCCCGATTGGATTCCAGAATCGCTCGCTAAAATCCTGCGCGAAACTCCCGCGCTTTCCCGCGCTTATCTCGTCGGCGGCTGTGTGCGCGACTGGTTGCTCGGCTGGCCGAACAAGGATTTCGACATCGAAGTTTTCGGAATCGACGAGGAACAACTCATCGCTGCGCTCAGGCCGTGGGGCCGCACCGATCTCGTCGGGCGATCTTTCGGCGTGATCAAGCTCACCACGCGGGCGGGCAAGACGTTTGATTTCAGCATGCCGCGGCGCGACTCGAAGATTGCGCGCGGCCACAAGGGATTCTCCGTCATCGTTGATCCCGAGATCGATCCCCGCGATGCGGCGGCCCGGCGCGATTTCACCATCAACGCCCTGATGTTCGACCCGCGCACCTCCGAGGTTCTGGATTTCTTCGGCGGTCAGGAAGACCTGCGTC
>JANOAY010000507.1:0-6050 GCA_031411375.1 Pedosphaera sp.
TCAAGAAGGCACTCAAGGGTCTCATCGTTATGAGCGAGGAACTGGAGCTGATTGCCAATTCTCTATTCAACAACCAGGTTCCCAAAATATGGGACCAAAAAGGCTTCCTTTCGATGAAACCTCTAGCCTCCTGGACATAGGACCTCAATGCTCGTATCAACTTCCTCCAAGAGTGGATAGACCACGGAACTCCCAAGTGCTTCTGGATTTCAGGTATATTTGACCATATTCAGGTTTCTTCTTCCCTCAGGCTTTCCTGACAGGCACTCTCCAGAACTACGCCAGAAAGCACGTGATAGCAATTGACAAGCTGTCCTTCGAGTTCAAATATCTCGACCTAGAGCCCCACGACATCAAATAAAAGCCAACTGACGGCTGTGCTGAATCGTTTTGGCGGTTCTTGATAGAACCCTAACTTTCGCGGCAGCCAACCGAGCAGTGTCTGCATCGCCAAGAAACAACCGAAGCCGAGTCCCAACCCCACGACTAAACTGATCCAAATTCCGGATCCGCCCGCCTTTCGGCCCTCGATGAATGCCGACACGATGGCGGTCACCGCCGCCGAAAGACTCGATAGCCAGATTAACATTTAGTTGCTGCGCCCTCTCACAAAATCTCCTTCCACTTCCTCTCATCCTTCAGCATCCGCTCGCGCAGGAGCGGGAGCGGGGGCATGCCGTGGCGCAGGAGTTCGTCGTGGAAATTTTGCAGCGTGAAGCGCGGGCCTTGCTGCGCCTGCCAGTCCGTGCGGAGCTTCAGAATCATCAGCTTGCCCAGCGTGTAGTTCAGGTAGCCGGGATCGTAGGTGCCGCGCACCGCCTCCTGCCGCGCGGTCTTTTCCTCGTAGTAGCAGTTGTCCATGAAGAACTTTGTCGCCTCGTCCACGGTCATCTTCTGCGTGTGCATCTTGATCGAGGCGACGAGCCGGCAGAGGCGGAGCAGCGCCTCGTCGGATTGCGCGAGACGATATTTCGCGGCGCGCAGTTTTTCTTCGGGCGTGGTGGCGGCGGGAAAACCGGCGTCGAGAAACATCTGCTCGGTGTAATGCGCCCACCCCTCCACGAACGCGTAGCTGGAAAACATTTTCGCCAGACGGCTCGCGCCCGACGCCTTGAGCGCGAGGTGTTGCACGTAGTGGCCGGGATACGCCTCGTGAATCGAGACGATGTCGGTGGTGTAGTAGTTGAACGCGGTGAGCCATTCGTTCTTCTGTTTCTCCGGCCACTCCGGCTCGGTGGGCGTCACGTAGTAATAGGCTTCGGTCGCATTGGTCTCGAAGACGCCGGGCGAATCCATCGAGGCAAAACTCGTGCGGCGGAAGGGCGGCGGCGTTTCTTCCACCTTCACACGCACGTCGGACGGAATGGTGATGAGCTTCTGCGCGACGGTGAACTCGCGGATGGCTTCGAGATTCTTCCGCGTGTCGGGAATCAAGCCGGCGGGCGTGGGATGATCCTGCTGGATGGCCTTGAAGACATCGTGCGGATGTTTCGTGGTGTCGATGAGCTTCGCCGCGTCAGTGAAGCGTTGCTGCTCGGCTTTTAATTCGCGCAGGCCAATGTCCAGCAACTGTTCCGGCGTCAGCTCGACGAACTCCGTGAGCCGCATGAACGCGCGATACTTCTCGCGCCCGAGCGCGAAGCTGCTGTCCGCCTGCGGGAGACGCTCGCGCCTGAGCCACGCGACGTAGTTGCTCATCTCGGTGATGGCGAGGCGGTTGGCGGCGGCGAACTCCGCGAGCAGCCGCGCGTCGTTCACGGGCTGCACGGCGGGCGGCAGATCTTTTTCCAGGAACGCGATGTTGCCTTCCGCGATGTCAATGGCCGTCTCGACGAGCGGCTTGGGCAGCACGCGCACGAGGTTCGCCCGCGCGGCGCTGAAGAGCGCGGTCGTCTGCTGCTCGATGGTGATGATGGCGCGCACCCGCTTCGCCAGCGGCGCGTAATCGCGTTTCACGTACTGCGTGAGATCCATCGCGCCCGCGTAGGTCATCGGGTCGCGCGTGAACGATTCGTCCTGCTCGAAACCATAAATCTCGGTGCGGATGTTGGCTTGCAGCAGGCGGTAATCAAATGCGGCTTCGCGGGTGAGCTTTTTCGTCGGGAGCTTGGCGAGCTTTTGATCAAATTCTTTCAGCCGGCGCAGTTCCGCATCCAGCGAGGCGCGGCTGAAGTCGGTGATGCGTCCGTCGTATTCGTGGAGGCCGAGCACCATGCCGGTGGCGGGCCGCCACGCGAGGTAGCCCGCGAGATAGTCATCCGCCACGCGCCGGAACCCGGCGTCCGGCGACGAGGGCATTCGCGCGCAGCCCGACAGCCACAAGGCAGTGAGCGCGGCGAGCAGGAAAGACACACGTCGAGTGAGCGATGCCATGAGCTTGTGTTAGCGCACCGCGCCGGGCGTCGGCGAGCGGAAAGACGGCGCGCGGGCATTCCTTTGAAGAGCAACGGAGCGGTCGTCGCATGGGGACGCAACCTCGAAGGTCAAACGACTGATCCCGCCGGCTTGAGTGAGGTGACGAAAATTGCGGCGGGTGATGCTTGCACCGTCCTACTACGCGTCGAACAGAGCCTGGTGGCGCTGACGGCGATGCTGGACGGCGGGCCGTGGCTGCTGCTGAAGAACAGCGTGCTCTCGGCGAAGCGGCAGGACGTGATCGACTTCACGAGCACGAACCGGCCGCGGAGGTTTTATCGGACGGCGGTGGTGGAGTAGCGGGCGCGGTGAAGCGGCGTCAGGAAGTTAGGGCTGCTTGTGGTGCTTCGTTGGAATGATGTTGGACTTCGGCGGCGTTTTCATTCCTTCCCCGAGATGAAAGCCCGGATGCGGCGGTTGGTTGTAGCCGACGTTTTGCCACGCGATGCTGAGACGGTATTGCGGGTCGTGCATCAGGGTCGCGAAGCGGTTCGTCGTGGGGATGGTCGTCGTGTAGAGGCGCAACTCCTGGTTGTCCGGCGTGCGGAAAATTACTTCTTCGCGCCAGTCGCCGAGGAGGTCGCCGGAGAGAACGGGCGTGGCTTTGCTGCCGTTGTTCGAGATCGCGCCGTCGGCGGTGAAGAGCGGGTCGAGCGTGGCATTGGTCCAGTTCCATTTCGAGATGCGGTTGCGGTCGAGGATTTCGCGGAGTAGATCGCCGTCCCACCAGATGGCGAAGTTCGCCGAGCGCGGGGCGTTGCCGATGCGCTCACCTGACGCGGTGCGAAGGCCGGACGCGCCGCCCCACATTTCGGAACCGGGATGGCGCGGGTCAATGTCCGCCGCGAGTCCGCGTCCGATGTCCGCGTCGGGTCCGAAGCTCCAAAGAATTTTCCCGATCTTCGCGTCGTAGCAGGCCGCGCCGGGCGTGCCGAAGAGTTTCTCCTCGTTCTCGTGGATGCCGAAGACTTCGAGGCCGGGCCGCGCGGGATCAAAATCACTGACGTGCAGCGCGTCGCCGTGACGGAGGCCGGTGCTGAAGCGTCCGGTGCCGTCGGAGTTCACGACCATGGAGTGATAAATAATTTCGTCGCGCCCATCGCCATCCACGTCGGCGACGCTGACGGAGTGCGCGCCCTGGCCGGAGAAGGGATTGTCTTTGTCCTTCGAGTCGAAGACCCAGCGTGAGGTCAGCTTGCCCTCGCGCCAGTCCCACGCGGCGAGCACGCTGCGGCCGTAGTAGCCGCGGCACATCACTAGGCTCGGGCGCGCGCCGTCGAGATACGCGACGCAGGCGAGGAAACGATCCACGCGATTGCCGGTGCTGTCGTTGCCGCCGTTGCCGCCCACGCCGCCCCACGCGCCGAGATCGCCGCGCTCAGGAATGTAGTTCGTGGTGGCGAGCGCCGCGCCGGTGCGTCCGTCGAAGACGGTGAAGAACTCCGGCCCGCGCAGCACGCGTCCGAAAGTGCGTGAGTTGCGATTCGTGTCGCGCCAGTCCGCGCTCGCGTCGCCGATGACTTTGCCCTTCCCGTCCGTCGTCCCGTCCGCCGTCTTGCACGCAATCTCGGCGATGCCATCGCCGTCGAGGTCATAGACCATGAACTGCGTGTAGTGCGCGCCCTCGCGGATGTTTTTGCCGAGGTTGATGCTCCAGAGCAACGTGCCATCGAGCTTGAGGCCTTGGAGAATCGTTTCGCCAGTGAGTCCGGTGGAAGCCGTGTCGCGCGGGCTGCGCTCGCACTTCAACACGATTTCATATTCGCCATCGCCGTCGAGATCGCCGACCGAGCCGTCGTTGGCGGAATAGCCGGGCGGCAGTTTCAACGGAATGGCGAGATACGGTTTTGTCGGCGCGTTCGGTGCGAACTTAAACGGCGCGCTTGCTTCCAACTCCTTGCCCTCCACGACCGCGCGCACGAAGTAGCTCGCGGGCTGTTCCAGCTTCGCGCTGTCATCCGTGAAACACGTCGCATTCGTAATCGCCGCGCCGTTCAGCTTCACCGCCGCGCCCGCGCCGCTCTGGCGATACACGTTGAAGGCAATCCCCTCCGGCTCCGGGCCGAGCAATCGCCACGAGAGAGAAACTTTTTCCTCGCCCGCGCGAATCGCGACCAGCCCGCGCCCGAGAAATTCCATCTGCCGCTGGGCGTGCGCCGTCCGGGCATCCGTCCACAGGCTTAAAAACACCACGAGGACGCACACTTGCTGGTTTGGCTTCACGCGAGCGGTGGACGCTGGCGACGGCGGGCAGGTTGCGGCGAACATTGTTCCGCCCGCCGATATCGCGCGCGTGACTTCTCATTGCCAAACCTCACCACCGCCCTCTTGAATCCGCCCGTGCCGTTCAAGTTCCTGATGCGCCTGCGCCGCCCGCCGCCCGTGGCGGGCAGCGTCGTGCTTGTGGACGGCCAGACCGTGCCGCTGCTCTTCGTGCGCCACCCGCGCGCCCGGCGCTACGTGCTCCGCCTGCGGCCGGATGGCACCGCGCGCGTCACGGTGCCGCGCGGCGGCTCGGAGGTGATGGCCCGGCAGTTCGCGGAGAAGCACACGGACTGGCTGCGCCAACAGATGCAACGCGTGGCCGCCAAGCCGGTGGAAAAAACCGCGTGGCCCGTCGGCGCGGAAATTTTCTACCGGGGCGAGAGGGTGACGATTGCTGACGGCTCACAAGGCGTTTCCTTCGCCGATCAAACCCTGCGCGCTCCACAATTTCATACGGACTGCCGCCCCGCGATTGAGCGCCACTTGCGCCAGCTCGCCACGGCAGAATTACCGCCGCGCGTTTTCCACTTCGCCCGGCAGCACGGCCTGACCGTACAGCGCGTGACGGTGCGCGATCAGAAATCCCGCTGGGGTTCGTGCTCGCGCCGGGGGACGATCTCGCTGAACTGGCGTCTGATTCAGACGCCCGCTTTCGTCACCGACTACATCATCCTCCACGAGCTGATGCACCTGCGGCAGATGAACCACTCGCGAAAATTCTGGCAGGAGGTCGAGCAAGTCTGCCCCGAGTTTCGCGCCGCCGAAAAGTGGTTGAAGACCTGCGGACGTTTGCTGCGCTGAACATCAACCGCCCAAGAACATGAGCGACTTCAACAATCCTTTCTCCAGCTTGAACAGCACCGGACTGCCGCCGGGCCAGTCACACGACGCGCCGGAAGCCAAAGCGCCGCGCAAAAGCCGGGGCCGCGTGGACATCCTGCGCATGACCGCCGGACGCGGCGGCAAGACCGTGACCGTGGTAAAAAATTTCGTCGGCATCGGCCTGCCCGAGAAGGAGAAGCTCGCCAAAGAAATGCAGAAAGCCTGCGGCACCGGCGGCACGGTGAAGGACGGCCAAATCGAAATCCAAGGCGACAAGCGGGACGAGGTCGCGCGCCTTTTGACAAAGGCCGGATTCAGCCCGGTGTTCGCAGGCGGGTGAACGGAGCGCGGCTATGTCCGTAGGACTAGCCGCAGCGGGCCGATTTGGAACCGCACCATAGAACTGACCGGCATCTTGGCCTTGGCCCGTTGCTGCGGGTAGGCTTTGCCATACCCGCGCTCCATTGTCAGCGCGCAAACGCCGCCACCGCTTCCGCGCGCGGCGCGAGGAGCTTGTGCAACGGCATCGTCGGCAACGCCTTCAACCC
>JANOAY010000508.1:0-2131 GCA_031411375.1 Pedosphaera sp.
TCCTTGCCCTTGAGCACGAACTCCTTGAAGAACTCGTAAGTGCCGGAACTGTTCTCGCGGCTATAGACCGTGATGGGGGCGTCCGCGCCGCCAAGTTCTTTCCAGTTGCGAATCTTGCCGGTGAACACGAGTTCGAGCTGCTCCATCGTGATTTCTTTGATGGGGTTGCTGTCGCTCACGAAGATGGAAAGACCGTCCAGCGCAGCCTTGTATTCCGTAGGGCGTTTGCCAAACGCCTGCACACAGTTGGCAATTTCCGCCGCCTTGATCTTGCGCGAGGAGTTGCAGATGTCCGTGGTCTTGTTTTGCAACGCGGCCACGCCGGTGCCGGAGCCGCCTCCGGTGACTTGGATTTTCGTCTCGGCGTTCTTGCCCATGTACGCCTCGGCCCATTTCTGGGCGAGCACGACCATGGTGTCGGAACCTTTGACGGTGATTTTTCCGGCTTGCGCCGGGAGCATCGTCGCGAGCAGAGCGGCGGCGATGGCGAGTGTCAGTTTCTTCATAGTGTCTCCTTGGTTTGTTGAAATGTTCTCCGTTTAGAATTTCCAGATGGCGTCCACGAGCAGGCGGTGCTGACCGCTTTCGGTCTCCTTGCCGGCCAGTTCTCCCGGGTTGGTGGATTCGGTGTAGAACCACGTCGCGCCGACCGTGAAACCGTCCGAGACCGAATAGACGAACTTGGTGATGTGGCCCTGCACGCCGGTGCCGGCGCGATATCCGCGCGCGCCGCCGTCGGCCGGGAACGCCACCTGGCGATACGCGCCGAAGTCCGAATCCACGAACTCCTCATACCACGCGTCCTCTTCGAGAACCTTGTAGCGGTAGGAAAGTTCCCAGGCGCCTTTCTTGCCGGACTTGCCGAGGAAGATGCCGCCCCAGTAGCCGTCATTGTTTTCTTTCGCGCCCGAGTTGTGCATGTATTCGCCGCCGATTTTGATCGGAAACGTGCCCGCGTAGAGCGGGAACTTGTCGAGCGTGTAGGTCACCGACGCGTCCAAGATGACGGGGTGGTAGCTGTTCACGAGTTCGTTGGCCGCGTGCAGCACGCCGCCTGAATTGGTCACTGCGGAGGGATACCGCGAATTGCCGCCCTGCACGTTCGGCACCGCCGCCGAACCGAGGTTCTGGAAGTCGCTCAACATCATGAACGCGACGCCCAGCGAGGTGCTCAACTTCGGCGACCACTTCGAGTCGAAGCGCAACTGCGCGCCGAGCATCGTCGGATCATCGCTGGCCTGCACGCCCTGGTTGATTTCATCGAGCAGGAAGTAGCCCGCGTTCAGCTTCAGCGCGTGCTGGTCGTTGAACGTGTAGCCCGCCTGCAACGCGAGACCCTCCGGCGTGTAGTCGCCGTCGAACACCATGTCCGAGACCACGAATGGATTGTCCATCTTGCCGACGGTCGTGCTCAGGAGCCAGGGGCCGTGGCTGATCGGCGTCCACTTGCCATACGCGGTGTCAATGTAGATAAACTTTTTCGAGCCGTTGTTCTGCAACGTGGTGTTGCCCGAGATGGGATCGCCGCCCGTGCCGTCGGAATTCGGCTCGCTCGAAGTCAGGCGGAAGCCCGCTTCCAAGCGTTCGAGCAACGTGGCCGTCGCGCCCACGCGCAGGCGGTAGCGGAAGCGGCTGCGATCTTCGTTCAGTTCGCCGGCCCCGGGCGCGTTGTTGTCCGTTTTGAGGAAGTCCCAGCGCCCGCGCACGTCGCCGGAGATTTTCAGTTGGCTGACCCAGTCCGGCATCCCGGTCTTGGCCTTGTAAGCTTTGTCGAAACCGTCGTCTGACTGCTCGCGGAGTTCCTGCGCCTCTTTGACGGAGAGGACGCCTTTGTCTACGAGCTTGTCGAGCAAGGCGTCCGCCGACTGGGCGTGCGCGCTTGGCAGCAACGTGCCTGCGGTGAGAAGAACCGCCCCCAGAGCGGCCCAAGTGAATCTTTTTTGTTTTTGCATAGTGGTGGTTGTGCTGTTCGGGAAAAACCCTAGAGCCAAGCCGTGACGGACAAAGGGCGTGAAAGCAACGATTCGGCAAACGAACGGGGGTATGTGGCCGAAATGTGTCAGTGACTTTGCGGTGGTGGTGAACATGGATGGGATTGAACAAACACCAATGAAAACGGCTTTGTTCAGCC
>JANOAY010000509.1:0-1991 GCA_031411375.1 Pedosphaera sp.
GGGGCAGGGACGCGACGGGTTCCGCCAATACGTGTTCATGCCCGGATGACTGCCCGACTCGAGGAAGCCGCTGAAGGCCGGGCCGAAGTAATTCGCGTTGCCCGTGGCGTCGGTGATGAAGTCGTTGCCCCACGCATCGAAGACGCGCCCGTGCGGGTTCGCGAAACCGTAGGGCACATGGCGGATAAATTTTCCCGTGCGCGGCTCGTAACGATAAATTGCGCCGTTCTGGTTGCGCACCGGCCCGACCGCCGACTCCACGCTGGTGCGGTGGAACGTGCCGTCGCTCAGATAAATCGCGCCGCCCGGCTCATAGCAAATCGCGTTCGCCGTGTGATGCGAATCCGCCGAGTCCATCCCGTTCAGCACGCGCACTTTCGAATCCGCTTTGCCATCGCCATCCGTGTCGCGGATGAACCACAGGTCGGGCGCCTGCATGAGCAGCACGCCGTCTTTGTAGAACTGAAAACCCGTCGGGCAGTTCAGGTCGTCCACGAAGGTCGTCATCTTCTTCACGCTGCCGTCGGTGTTCAGATCGAAGACGAGCAGCTTGTCGCCGTCTTTGCTCGTCGGCGTGCGCTCGGGATAATTCTTCCACGCCGCGACCCAGAGCCGCCCCTTCGTGTCGAAGGACATCTGCACGGGCTTCACCAGTTCGGGAAATTCTTTTTCCGACGCGATGAATTCAATCTTGCAGCCCGGCGGCACCTTCAAATGTTCCAGCGCCTCCGCGCCGCCGAGAAACTTATGCGAGCCGTCGGGATTTTCGCCCGGCTTGTTGCTTTTGATCTCCGTGACCACCGGCAGGTTGCTGTCCGTCACCGCGAGGTCGCCGCCCTGCGCCACGGCCCAAACGCGGGCGTCGCGGTTCGCGGTCATCACGTCGCGCTGCGTCATCTCCTGCTGCATGACTTTGTAATTCGAGATGTGCGGTTCGGGCGGATTGCGGTCGGTAATGAACGGCCCCTTGTTCGGCGCGTAGGCCAGCGCGGAGCGCCCGCCATAGACGTTGTAGCCGTCCACCGTGCGATAGCGCGAGAACCACACCGTGTTCTTCTCGTTGATGGCCGTGCGCAATTTCTCGAACGCCGCGCCGCGCATGGACGGCGCTTTCTCGCCATACACCGCCGCGAACATCGCGGGCGCGAGCGCCTTGTAACCGTCGTCGCTCAGGTGCAGGCCGTTGATCGTCAGCGAAGTTTTGGAGGACGCAAAGGACTTGAGGGACAGGGAGAACAAATCCACGAACTGCACGCCGTTCGCCTGTGCGACGTCCGCCATTGCCTTCACGTACGGTTCCAACTGCCGGTTGATCGGCGCGGGATCCGGAAAGTTCACATCGCGATGCTTCTCTGCCGCGATGGGCGAGAAGATCACCAGACGCGGCGCGCCCTGGCCGCTGTAGTTCGCCTTGGCCGTGTCCTTGATGAACTTGTCGAGATCATCGCGGAACTTCGGCAACCCGGCCTCGCCCTTAAACGACTCGTTGAAACCGAAAAACGCCAGCACCACGCTCGCCTCCACGCGCGTGAGCCAGTCCGTGGGCGTGCCGAAATTCTCCGAGCGCGGGCGCGTCACGATTTCATCCGCCGCGTAACCGAGATTGCGAAAGACCAGCGCGTGCTGGGGAAATTTCTTGTAAGTCAGCGCCTCGAAGTAGCCCGAATGCTGCATCCGATCCGCGAGGGTGTTGCCGATGATGGCGATGTGGTCACCGGATTTGAGTTCCAACTTGTCCGCCGCCACGGCGAGAGAAGCCACCAGGCAGGCCAACGCGAGGGCGAGCGAACGCATGAGTCGTTTCATAAAGTTTTGTGCGAGCCGCGAAATTATCCCGGGCATGGAAAGAGGGGCTATGCCGATGGCTTGTTCAAGACATGTGCGGAGCCCAAGGGCGCGGGGGCTGGTATGCCCGCGCTCCTGAAGCGGTGAACAACTCTTGAACAAGCCCGGCGGCTGGAAGCTTGACGCTGCGCGCCGTTCTGTTTGCA
>JANOAY010000510.1:0-1606 GCA_031411375.1 Pedosphaera sp.
TGCTGGTGCCGCCGAAAAATCCCGCCGCGCAGATGGGCTTTATCATCATGGAGCCGGAGGATACGCCGCCCATGTCCGGTTCGAACTGCATCTGCGTGGCGACCGTGCTGCTCGACACCGGGATCATCCCCATGTCTGAGCCCGAAACGCGCATCGTGCTGGAAGCGCCCGCAGGCCTGGTGGAAGTCGTCGCTCTATGCCGCGATGGCAAGGCGCAGTCGATCACCCTTCGCAACGTCCCGGCCTTCGCCGACCGCTTGCAGGTGCCTCTGGAAGTCGAGGGCCTCGGCACGATGATGGTCGACACCGCCTTCGGCGGCGACAGTTTCGTGATGGCCGACGGCAAGTCGCTTGGCTTTACCATCACGCCGGACGAGGCGCGCGACATCGCCGTGATCGGCCGCAAGATCGTCAAGGCCGGAAATGAGCAACTGGGCTTCGTCCACGGGATTAAGTTCAACGGCGACTTTGGTCTCCACAATCACCTTGCTGTCCACGAACAGGTCCGCGGAGAAATCGCCCACGTTCACGTTCTTGTAGCTGACCGCGATGCGATGCTCGAGTTCAGCTGGAATGCCGCGCCGGAGCAATTCCGTCTGCAAGGCGCGTTGATAGACCTTCTTCAGAAATCCATAGCCCAGCACGTTGTACACCTCAAAGGCAGCCCCGATGATTTGCTCCGTCAGTTCCCCGTGCAACAGCGGCTCCCGCTGCGCAGGTTCCAAATCATCCGTGTTCAATCCGTGTTTCATCCGTGGCTAAAAATTCCGGCTACACCTTCACCGTCTTTCCCGTCGCCGCCGACTTGTCCGCCGCGAAAATGATTTCGTGCGTCTTCATCGCGTCGTCGAGGCTGGTCAGCGGCATCTTCTTTCCTTTGGCCAGCGCGTCGAAGAAGGCGGCGAACTGCGTGGTGTAGGGATGGTCCGACACGTCGCCGGAATCGAGCATCTTCATCGAGAGGCTGCTCCACGCGTTCTTGTTCAGGCCGCCGAGTTTCGTGGAGTGAAACTTGTTGTCGAGCAGGCTGCCGTGGCTGCCGACGAGATGCGTATGGAAGTAGTAGGGCTGAAGGCAGTCCACGATGGCCGCGCACTTGCCGATCTTGCCGCTCTTGAATTTCAGAATCGTGACGCTCGACGTGGTGTATTCGTAGGGCTTGAAAATATCGCTCTTCGATTTGGTGTCGTAGCTGGTGACTTCCGCGACGTCGTTGCCCATGCAGAGCAGCAGCGCGTCGAGCGCGTGGCAGCCGGCAGTGAGCAGCGCGGAGCCGCCCGCGTCCTTGCGCGTGTTCCAGCGGAACTGCCCGTACCACGGCCCGATGCCGTGGTAGTAATCAATCTCGCCGTAGTGCAAATCACCGAGCAGTCCTTCATCAATCATCGCCTTGGTCGAGAGGAACTGGCTGGAAAACCGGCACTCGAAGCAGATGCAGAATTTCACGCCCGCCGCCTTCACCGCGCGCTCGATGGCCTGGCAATCCTTCCACGAAAGCGCGAGCGGTTTCTCAACGATGATGTGTTTGCCCGCCTTCGCCGCTTTGATGACGTGCTCGGTGTGCTGGTAGGGATAGCTGCACACGGACACGGCGTGGATGTTTTTG
>JANOAY010000511.1:0-5048 GCA_031411375.1 Pedosphaera sp.
CCCACGCCCAAAATGGAACTGGTGATCGCGTGCGTCGTGGACACCGGCATCCCCAGCGTGCCCGTGACCGCGAGCACTGTCGCCGCCGTGGTCTCCGCCGCGAACCCGTGTACGGGCTGGAGCTTCACCATCTTGTGGCCCATGGTCTTGATGATTTTCCAGCCGCCCGCCGCCGTGCCCGCCGCCATCGTGATCGCGCACACCACCACGACCCACGCGGGCACGACCTGGCTTTTGGCGTCGCCAATCGGCGGCATGTAACCAAACTGCAACCACGACGGGAGCAGCCCGATGAGTTGGCTGCCCACCGGCAGGTAAAGCGGGTCGGAACCTTCCGGCGTCTTGAGGAAGGAGAAAATACCGGAGACATCGGTGAGGATGCCGGCCTTGGTCCCCGCGACGAGCGCGAGGGTGATGATGCCCATCGTCTTGGTGGCGTCATTCATCCCGTGGCTGAAGCCCATGTAGCCCGCGCTGACGAGTTGGAGCTTGCCGAAGACGCGGCTGACCCACATCGGACGGGCCTTGAGCAGCACCACATAGAGGAAGCTCATGAAGAGCAGCCCGACCACGAAGCCGATGAGCGGCGAGGTGATCATGGGGATGACGACTTTGTTCAAGATGCCGGCGCGGTCCACCTTCATCTTCTCCACGACCATCTCGACGCGGCCCCCGAAGACCACGGCCTGCACTTTGTTCGTGCCGAGCTTGACGGTGTGCGTGCCGTTGGTGCGAATGGCGTCGCCGAGGGCGAGCTTCAACTCCGGCGTTGCGGCGGTGAGGCTGAAACTTTTCTTCTCCTTCACCTCGTTCCACTTGATGGAACTCCAGACGGAGACGGGCTGGCCCGCCTTGTCCACGAGCGGCTTCTGCGCGTGCATGCAAATCGCCGCCGCCAAGGCCGCGCCCACGAGTCCACCGACGAGCGCGTGCGTGGAACTGCTGGGAATGCCATACCACCAGGTGATGAGGTTCCAGGTGATGGCCCCGAGCAGCGCGCAGATGATGACCTCTTGCGTGACAAAGTTCGAGTCCACGAGTCCGCTGCTAATGGTCTTCGCCACCGCCAGTCCGAAGAACGCGCCGAGGAGGTTCGTGACCGAGGCCATGATGATCGCCTCGCGCGGCGTAAGCACCTTGGTCGAGACGACGGTGGCGATGGAGTTGGCCGTGTCGTGGAAGCCGTTGATGTACTCAAACACCAACGCCACGAGAATGACTGCGATGATGAGCGTCATGGCGGGCTCAGGAGTGTTTCAACACGACGTGCGAGACGACATTGCCGGCGTCGCGGCAACGATCGAAGACCTTCTCCAGCAGCTCATACAAATCCTTGAGCGCCATCGCGGTCAGCGGTTCGTGCTTGCCGCTGTAGAGGTCGCGCAGCTCGTCGAGCATGATTTTGTCGGCCTCGCCCTCGAGCTTTTGCAGCTTGGCGTTGTGCTGCGAGATGGCGGCGAGGTCGTTCTTCTTCACCTGGGCGAGCATGGCGACCACGGTCTGCACCGCGTCCTCGAGCATGGCCATCTGCAGATCGAACTTCACGTCCCGCACGCGCGGCGCGCAGAGAATGTAACGCTCGGCGAACTTCTCGATGGTCTTGGGAATCTTGTAGAGCACATTGGACAGCGCCTCGATGTCCTCGCGCTCCAGCGAGGTCACAAAGGTCTTCACCAGCATCTCGCTGATCTCGTTGGTGATGGCCTTGTCCTTCCGCCGCGAAGCCACGAACTCATCCAGCGTGGGGGTGACGGAGTGGTTGGTGAGGATGCGTTTCAGGGCGGTGACGCTGTGCAGCCCTTCCTGCGCGCTGGCGTGCAGGAGTTCGAAGAACTTGTCGTCTTTACCGAGCAATTTTTGCAATGAGAACATGGGAAGACACTGCCGTAACACATTGCGGACATGCACGATCTTTCCTGTGAATTGAAAGTGTCCTAAATGTGACATCACTGTGACGAAGTTCAAATTTATTGGCTTTATTTAAAACGTAGGGGTTTCCCCGATGTCACCCGAAAGTCAGGATTGGTCGCAAATGGGGGCGGAATCCACCAGGCAGCGGCCTGCCGGAAGCGAGTTAATACTCGCCGCGTCCTTTGAAACAGTTCTCCGCCACTCCAGGTGCTGAAAGACCGGCCCGATCAATTTCCCTACTGTGCCCGCACCCCAATCCATCCTCAAAGGCGAGCGCGCGACGGCACCGGCGAGTTGGGTGACTTCGGCCGGACCGATGCTGTCTTCGCGCGCCCTGCTTTGGCGAGGCGCAGCCTGGCTTTCCCCGCCCGCGTAGCGCGCCCTCTCTCCCTTCGCGCAGATAACAAATCTGTCATTTGGATTTTAGGAATCAGAAAGAATCCATCCGGTAGCTTCTAATTACGTTCAACGCATCGACGATTGAGAAAGCGCCCTCCTTGCGGGGCCGTTCATCATCGTGCGCCCGCCGCCAGGCGGAGCTTGATCCATGATGATGACCAGAATTTCAGTGACCGCCCTGCTTGCCGCCACGCTGTGCGGCTGCCAGTCGCCGCCGCCGGACCACCGCCGCGTCTCGGCGGCGCTGGAGCGGCGCGCGGGGAAAAGTGTCGGTGATGCACCGGCCGGAGCGTTCACGCTGCCGCCCGGCCTTTCGTTGCAGGATGGATTGACGGAAGCCAGCGCCGTTCACATCGCGCTGTGGAACAACGCGGCTTTTCAGGAAACGCTCGCCGACCTCGGCATTTTCCGCGCGGATTTGGTGCAGGCGGGAATGTTGCCCAACCCGACGCTCTCGATGCTCGTGCCGTGGGGTGCAAAAGGCTTGGAGCTTACGGCGAAGTATCCGCTGGAGGCGCTCTGGCTGCGGCCCCGGCGCGTCGCGAATGCCGAGGCGAGCTACGAGCAAACCGTGCAGCGGCTCACGCAGGCGGGGTTGGATTTGATCCGCGATGTGAAGCTGGCCTTCGCTGATCTCGCGCTGGCGAAGGAGCGGCTGCGCACCGCCGGGCAAACGGTTGCTCTCGCTGAAAATATTTCCAAGCTGTCGAAGGCGCGGCTCGACGCGGGCGACGCGAGCGAACTGGAGGCGGGCGTGGCGCGGGTTGATGCGCTGCAAGCTCAGGAACTGCTGGCGCGGGCGCGGCACGATGAACGTATCACGTCGGAGCGTCTGCGGGCTTTGCTTGGCATGGGGCAGCAGACTTTTCCGGAGACTGTCGTTCAGCCCGCGCCCGCGCACGTGGACTTGGATGTGGCCGGACTCGTGACCAACGCGCTGGCCGCGCGGCCTGATTTGCGCGCGGCGGAAATCGCCGTCGAGTCTTCCGGCAAGCGCATCGGTCTCTCACGGTGGGAAGCCTTCACGCTCGCCACGGGTGTAAATGCGAAGGACGTGAACAATCAGTTTCTCGCCGGGCCAACCGTGGATTTGGCCGTGCCCATCGTGAACCAGAATCAAGGCGGCATCGCTCTGGCGAAGGCGAACTTCGAGAAAGCCGCGCGTCATTACTACTCCGTGCGTGACCGCATCGTGCTCGAAGTCCGCGAGGCGCACACCCGCGCCGCGCAGGCACAGGAGAGTTTCGACCACTGGCAGAAACACATCCTGCCCTCGCTCGAAGCAGCCGTGCGCCAGTCGCAAAAGGCCTACGAAACCGGCGACACTTCGCTGCTGCTCACGCTGGAAAGTTCCCGCCGCCTCGAAGACGCCCGCGCCAAAGCCGCGCTGGCCCGCGCTGATTTGCACCGCGCCACCGCGGAGTTGGAGCGGAGCCTGGGCGGGCAACTGCCTCAACCGCCGGCTGAGAATTTGAAACGATGAAAGCAAACCCACTTACTAGATCAAAGCAGCCGGATGCCGAAGCTACGCAGTCGGAATTTCAACGCAAAGACGCAAAGGCGCAAAGGCGCAAGGAAAGGCAGACGGTATTCGGGCCGGTTCCAACATCATCCTTCCGGTTCCCCTTTGCGTCTTTGCGTGCGTTAAAAAATGTTGCCATCCACAGGCTCGTCGCCGCGTTGCTTTGCGGCCACGCCTTCGCCGCCGAGCCGAAGAATCCGCCGGCCATCGTCAAGCCGGCTAAGGAAGCTGACCTCGGCACCATCATTCTCACGCCGCAAGCGGAGCAGCGGCTCGGCGTCGAGACCGCACTCGTTGTGAAGAAGAAAGTCGGGCGCGTGCGCGTCTTCGGCGGCGACCTCATCATGCCGCAAACGGCGGCCACGAATGGTCAGACGATTTTTTCCATCCTGCCTGCGCTCTCGCCGACGGAACTCATCCGCGTGGCCGAGGCGCAGATTGATGCGGACAGCCAGATTGATCGTGCCAAGGTGCAACTCGACGCGGCGACGGTGACGCTCGAACGCGCCGAGAAACTGCTCGCCGAAAAAGCCGGCAGCGCGCGCGCCGCTGATGACGCCCGCGCGCAACTCGGGCTGGCCGAGTCCGCCGTGCGGGCGGCCAAGGCGCGGCGCGAACTGCTCGGCACGCCCGTGCTGGATGTGGCGAGCCTGAAGCAGTTCTGGGTGCGCGTACCGGTCTATGTCGGCGATGTGGCGCGGCTCGACACGGCGGCGAGCGCACAGGTTGGGAACCTTTCCTCGGCTGCGGGTGCGAAGACGCAAATCGCGAAACCAGTTCCAGCGCCGCCGTCCGCCAATGCCGCCGCTTCGACCGTGGATTTGTTCTACGAGCTGGCGATTGAAGGCGGCGCTTTTCGCTTCGGCCAGAAAGTCGGCGTGAGCATTCCGTTGCGCGATGGCGAAGAAAGCCTCGTCGTGCCGTGGTCCGCCGTGACGCACGACATCAACGGTGGAACGTGGGTGTACGAGAACACCGCGCCGCAGACTTTTGTCCGGCGGCGCGTGCAAGTGCGCCACGTCGTCGGCACGGAAGCAGTATTGGAGTCCGGCCCCAAGGTCGGCGCGAAAGTTGTGAGCGTGGCCGTGGCCGAGCTGTTCGGCACCGAGTTCGGCATCGGGAAATAAGGCCATGATGACCTGGCTTATTTCCGCGTCGCTCCGGCAGCGCGTGCTCGTGCTGGCCATTGCCTGCGCGCTGGTCGTCTTCGGCATCC
>JANOAY010000512.1:0-3473 GCA_031411375.1 Pedosphaera sp.
ACGATGTCGTTCTTCCGCTGGCATCCGTGGCTGTATCTCTTCCTCGTGCCGGCGGTCGGGATGCGCGTGTGGTCGGAAGAGCGGCGGCAGGGGACCATCGAATTGCTGATGACCATGCCCATCACGCCGTGGCAGGCCATCGTCGGCAAGTTCATCGCGTCTTGGCTGTTTCTGATCATCGCGCTGGCGCTGACCTTCCCGGTGGTCATGACCATCAGCTATCTCGGCGACCCGGACGCGGGCGCGGTCTTCTCCGGCTACGTCGGCAGCGCGCTGCTGGCCGGAGCGTATCTGGCGGTGACGTGTTTCACTTCGGCGCTCACGCGCAACCAGGTCATCAGCTTCATTCTCTCCGTGGTGATTTGCTTCTTCCTCATCCTGTGCGGCTGGGAACCGGTCACGGACATGTTTGCAAACCTGAATGTGAAATCACCTTGGATTTGGATTCCTTGCAGTCTCGTCATACTCGCGCTTTGGTTTTTGGCTGCATTTATTCACCTTCAACAATACGCAACTTCAAAGCGAACGCTGATGTCAGCTGTTGTTTCACTTTTGACTGCTGCGAGCGCCGCAGGCATCTACGTAAGGCACGTCGATGGCCCCGTGTGGCTGGCAAATCTTCTAATGGCCCTTGGCATTGCGCTCACGATTTTTACGATCGTTCTAATTTTTCGTTCCCTCACCAGTTTTTCTTTTGCGCTAAGAATCATCCTCGCAATCGTCTGCGGGTCTTTCATAGCAAGTATCCTAGCACTGCCTTGGTTTTGCTTGCTGGCGTGGCTGGTAGAACCTCAGATTTTAATCAAACTTGTCTCTGCCTTCAGCGTCATGCCGCACTTCGCCGGCTTCCAGAAGGGCGTGATTGATTCGCGCGACCTGCTGTATTTCCTGTCGGTGATTGGCTTCGCGCTGTTCTGCAACGGCGTGGTCATCCGCAACCTGCGCGCTGGCTGATTATGGGCAAGAACGCAAAACGAAGGAAGGAAGCGAAGTTGCAGGAGAAGCAGAAACGCGCCGGCGCGGGCCCCGAACACTGCCACCATGAAGGGTGCGGCCATCATCATCACGAACATGCGGCACCGGCGAATGTCCCCGTAACCATTCCGCAGAGGCTTTTGGAAACAACTGACCGATGAAACAGAAAAAAACTGAAACACTGTTGTACTCCGCCGTCGGCGTCGCCGTGATGTTCGTCGTGGTCGTCGCGATTAACCTGATTGGCAACGCCGTGAAGACGCGCGCCGATCTCACGGAAGGAAACCTCTACACGCTCTCACCCGGCACGAAGGCGATCCTCAAGAAGGTCGATTCACCGGTGGAAGTGCGCTTTTACTTCTCGCAGAGCGAGACGCGCGTGCCGTCGCAAATCCGCACCTACGCCGCCGAAGTGGAAGATTTGCTTGAAGAATTCCGCGACGCCTCCGGCGGGAAAATTCGCGTGCGCAAAATTGATCCGAAGCCGGACAGCGACGCCGAGGAAGCCGCGCAGGCGGACGGCATCGAAGGCCAGCCGATGGGACCGTTGGGTGAAAATTTCTACTTCGGCCTCGTCATAAGTCTCGACCCGGAAAAAGTGCCCGTGGCGCTGCAACTCGAACGCGAACGTCTGCTTGAGTACGACATCGCCCGCGCGGTGGGCCAGGTCATCAGCACGAACAAGCCGCTCGTGGGCGTGATGACGGCGCTCCCGATGTTCGGCCAACCGGCGAACCCGATGATGATGCGCATGGGCCAGCAGGGCGGCGGGCAGCGCCCGTGGGTTTTCATCCAGGAACTCAAGCGCGATTACACCGTGCGGCAGGTGCCCATGGAGGTGGAGAAAATTGACGACGACATCCAGGTGCTCATCGTGGCGCATCCGAAGAACATCACCGAGAAGGCGCAGTTCGCGATTGATCAGTTTGTGCTGCGCGGCGGCAAACTGCTCGCGCTGCTCGACGCGATGGGTTTCCTCGACCGCGACCAGTCGCAGCCGAACAATCCGCTGGCCGGCATGATGCCGGGCGCGGGTTCCACGCTGCCGAAGCTGCTGCCCGCGTGGGGCGTGACGTTCGACACGACGAAGGTGGTGGCGGATTTGTCGTTCACCAAGAAGCTGTCGTTCAACCAGCAGGAGCAGCCGCAAGATCGCCCGACGTTCCTCTTCATCAATCCGGACGGCATCAACAAGGAGGACGCGCTGACGGGGCAATTGGACAACTTGCTCTTCCCGGAAGCTGGCGCGTTCGGTGGCACGCCCGCGACGGGCCTCGCACAAACCGTGCTGCTCAAGACCACAAAAAAATCCGAACTGGTGGACGGCATGACGGCGCGTTTCTCACCGGGAAAAACGATGAATGAGTTCAAGTCGTCGGACAAAGAACATCCGCTGGCGATTCGGTTGAAGGGCAAATTCAAGACGGCGTTTCCTGACGGCGCGCCTGCGGCCGCGCCCGCCGAGGGCGAGGAAAAGAAGGACGAGAAGAAGCCAGCCGGGAATTCGCTCAAGGAATCTACGGCCGAGTCCGTGGTCATCCTCGTGGGCGACGTGGATTTTATTTACGACATCATTTCGTTCGACCAGCAGATGCTCCAGTTCGGAGTGGCGAATCCGGCGAATGGAAACTTCGCCTTCGCGCAGAACATGATCGAGCAGTTGTCCGGCGACGTGAACCTCGTGGGCACGCGGTCGCGCGGCGCGTTGCGTCGGCCCTTCACCGTGGTGCAGAAGATGCAGGCGGAGGCACAGGATGAATTTCGCGGCACGATTACCAAACTGAACGCGGAGCGCGAAGCGGCGCAGGCCAAGTTGCGCGAGCTTCAGGGCAAGAAGGAACCCGGTCAGCGGCTCATCGCCTCGCCTGAGCAGATGGCGGAGATCAAGGCGCAGGAAAAACGCGAGCGCGAAATCGGGCGCGAGATTCGGGACATCAACAAGCGTTTGCGCGAGCGCACGGAATCGCTGGAGAACAAGGTGAAGTGGAGCAACATCGCGGGCGTGCCCGTGCTGGTGGCCGCTGCCGGAATTTTCCTCGCCCTCGTCCGTAAGCAACGCACCAAGGCACAATGAACCGCAAGCAACTCACATTTTTGATTGTCCTCGGGGCCGTCCTCGGCGGCCTCGGCTACGTCGTCTATTCCAACAAGCAGAAAGGCTACGAGCGCGGCACAGCCAGCGAGAGCGGGCAAAAAGTTCTTGGCGGCGTGCCGGACAGCGCGATTCGTGACGTGGCGCAAATCACGCTCAAGCAGGGCGCGAGCGAGGTGAATCTCGCGATCGCGAACGGCGGCTGGACAGTGAAGGAACGTGGCGGTTATCCCGCGAATTTCAACAACATCAGCGAGCTGGTGAAGAAGCTGTGGGACTTGAAAGTCACGCGCGCGGTCGAAGTCGGCCCGTCGCGTTTGCCCGTGCTCAAGCTCACCAAGACGGACGGCACGCTGGTTGAGTTGAAAGATGACAAAGGCAAGTCCATCGCGGCGCTCACATTGGG